>CAVEKR010000281.1:0-2010 GCA_963616365.1 Bacteroidaceae bacterium | reverse complement strand
TTTTGCCTAAGAGTCATAGAAGTTGTGCTAACAGGTGTCTATAATGGGGGAACCTAACTTTTGCAGTTAAAAAGGCTGTTTTTACTACTGTGATCAGGTAAAACAGCCTTATTTTCTTGTATATTTTCTGTAGTGTTTAAGCCTGTTGCCACGTAACGTTCTTATCTTTTTTGAATAAAGCCTTAAGAGAAGATGTTGTCATCCATTTATGTGGGCTTTCTTCACCGATAAGAGAAAACAATTCATCACTTAGATCGCTTCTGTAACCACAAAGCCACCATTGCCCTTCAGCGTGAGTGCACGTAACTGCTCGCAGAGTCTCTATGATTTCACCTGCTGAATATTTATGCCCTAGGGCATGTTCAATAATTCGTTCAATAGTAAGTGCTACATAGCAAGTCAAAAAATGGGCTTGAATATGCTGTGGCGTCCAAACAAACACAGGCCGTGCCTTTAAATATGACTTTGTCACTTTAAACGTTTCTTCTATTCTCCAAAGTTCTCGATACGTCTCTATAACGTGCAAAGGGCTCCAATCAGTCTCTGAAGTGATAATGCAATAGTAGCCATCACAAGCCTCATCTGCCGCTATGGCATCAATATCAAGTATCGCAGCCTTCGGGTTTGAAAGAACTTCGCCAGTTTGCGCATTAAATTCAACATTGCGAACATATTTTGCAGCACCAAAATGCGTAGCTCGTGTGTATTTTGCAGGGCTAGCAACTAACTGTCGAGATTTCTCTAAAACCTTTTCGCGCTCATGGCGTGCACGGCTGGCATACTTGCGAGACCAAAATGCTACAACTTGAATTGGTATTTCAACTGTGTGTTCTTTACCATCGTGAGAATCTTGTTTAGAAACCTTTATTGTTTTTGTATCTTGGCGTGCTTTCATTTTAAAGTTACCGCCTTCAAAGACTTCATAGCCTTCATCAGAGATAACCCAATCGCGTAATTCTTGTTTTGATTTTGTACCTCTGATCGACTGAGAAAATACAAACCCATCACCACGAGCAATGGTAGCTGCTATATTGCGAGAACAATTCATACCCTTGTCAGCTACAGTAACTATACGTCCCATACCACAAGCACGTTTAGCTTCAGGAAGAGCATCTATCAAAGTGGCATCATCGTGAGTATTGCCAGGGAAAATATGAAAATCCACTGGTATGCCATTGCTATCTTGTAAAAGCCCCATCTGAACAATTGGGTTAGGGCGATGCTCTTTAGAAACTCCTTTTTGGCGAAGTTCATCACCATCGCTTTCAAAGTAATAGTTTGTACAGTCGTAGTACCCACACTCCAAATCACGAATTTTAGCTTTTGAGATAGAGCGGTTAATCTTTGAAATTATTGCATCTGTGGCGCGCGCAAGCTCATCTAAGCCCCGATAGACATCTGATTCAGACAGGTCACATTTATAAAAATGCTTGCTTGCATTTTGCCATGCAGCAAGCTTAGAGCCAGGTGCTAATAGACGCTCTGATACCAATAAGCGAAACAACGAATTTAGATCAAACTTTGCCTTTGATGAGCGAGCAGCTGAGCGAATAGCGCTTTCAATTTCAAGAGCATTGTAGAAAGCGATTGCAACAGCATCCCCAATAAATTTTGTGTTTGTCGTGCGCTTATCTACTTTTTGAAGTGGGTGAATTTCAAGTGTTTGTGGGTGAGTTTCAGCAACTCTTTGAGCATCCATTTCTTTTACTACTTGCGTAAAGTGAGCAATAGGGTCGCTAAATTGTTTTTTTAGTTCATCGACATATCCAAAAGTTTGAATACTTCGCTGTTTTGGTTTTTTACTTTCAGGATCGCGATAAGCTTCTACGGCAGATAAAGTAATTCTTCCATTTGGCCTTTTTGTCTTTTTAAGAAACATTTTAAAAACTGCTTCCTATCTGCTGGTTTTTAATAATCTCATTATATCGTATAATACCGTCCATTACAATCAAAAAACATAAAACTTGACAAAAAAATTGCCCAGTGGTCTGGGCGGATAGAGGAAATTTC
>CAVEKR010000280.1:0-2021 GCA_963616365.1 Bacteroidaceae bacterium | reverse complement strand
TGCCCGTTTTTTGGTTTGTCCAAAGGTGCTGGGCTTGTGCTGCCACAAAGGCTGCTATTTTGTACAAAGACATATTACCATATTAGACAGAAACTACTAGCATATAAAAGTCATCTGTATATCAATTCACTAATCTAGTAAAATAATTTCAGTTGAAACAAACGCAAACAAGGAGAACATCAAATGAAGGAAATAGCACTTGATTATATAGCGCCGTATCGCTTTAGCGAGCTGCTTGATTTTTTCAAAACGCGTGCTCTTGTTGGTGTTGAGCTTATTGACAAGACAAGCTATGCGCGCACCGTGCGTATAAAACCCGCAGGCAGCGACAGCAAAGAGGAGCTTTCTGGTTGGCTGCGCGTTACAGACGATCCAAAAAACAACCAACTCATCCTCTCGCTAAGCAATTCTCTTATTGCTGCAGATTTTCAAGCCGACCCTCAAACAGGCTCTCAAGCAGATTCTCAAGTAGGCCCCCAAGCAAGCACTCAAGCAAGCTCTCAAATTGCCACGCGTGTTCGCCAAATGTTTGACCTTGATTGCGACCCCGAAAAAGTTAACAAAGCCTTGTCTCCCCTAGAAAAGGTTCGTCCAAAATCGACTGTCAAGGGCACGCGCCTGCCTGGCTGTTTTGCGCCTTTTGAGACTTGCTGCCGCGCCGTGTTGGGCCAGCAGATAAGCGTTGCCGCAGCTAATAAGCTTGCAGAACGCATTGCGCAAACCCTTGGCACAAAAATCAAAACCGACATTGAAGGGCTAAATTTGTCATGGCCCACACCTGAAAAATTTCTCGAAATTGACGATATAACAAGCGTTTTGGGACCACTGGGCGTTATCAAGTCGCGCGCCAACGCGATAGTCGAGATTGCTCGCATGCTCAAAAGCGGCAAGCTGGACTTTAGCGCGCACGCAGACGCAAAAGAGCAGATGGCAGCCTTGCAGTCCATAAAGGGAATCGGCCCTTGGACCGCAAATTACGTGGCAATGCGCGTGCTTTCTTACAGCGACGCCTTTTTAGAAACAGATGCCGGCGTGGCGCACGCGCTCCCAGACCTCACGCCAAAAGAGCGTCTTTTAGCTGTAGAAACGTGTCGTCCGTGGCGCAGCTATGCTGTGGTGAGTTTGTGGAATTCTCTTGGCGAACACCTCAGTGCAAACGCCGACAAAAAAACGACCGCAAAAAATTCAAGCTCAAAAGCCGCTGCGAAAAAGGCAAACTCGAAAGCAAAGTCTAAAGAAACTGACAAAAAGCAAGCCTCAAAGAAAGGAAGCTCAAAAATGTCCAAAGCCTCAAATACAGGCGCAAAAACAACGCAATCCAAAACGTCCCCTACTAAGACCTCAAAAACACCCAAAACAGAAGAAACCCCTGTTTATTACACCGAATACAACTCCAAACTAATTGGACCTCTAAGGATTGCCAGTGATGGCAAATCAATTATCGGCTGCTGGTTTGAAAACGACCGCTATTTTGGGTATGGAGTAAAAAATCCTATGGAACAAAGAGATGACCTACCAATTTTTGATACGGTACATAAGTGGTTTGACGATTATTTTGCTGGCAAAGCCCCCAACCCGCGCGACTTACCGCTTGCAGCGTACGCAACACCCTTTCAGCTAAAGGTGCGAGAAGCCATGCTCGACATTGCCTATGGTCAAACAAGCACCTATGGCAAAATCGCAAAGCGCCTAGAAAAAGAGACACAAAAACGCCAATCCGCGCAGGCAGTTGGCGGAGCTGTGGGGCATAACCCGCTATGCGTCATCGTCCCGTGCCATCGCGTTGTGGGCGCAGACGGAAGCCTCACTGGCTTTGGCGGCGGCATCGACATGAAGATTAAGCTGCTCAAGCATGAAGGCGCCGACATGTCCAAGCTCTACGTGCCAAAACACGGAACAGCCCTCGACCCTTCTACCTGGCTAAATAAATAAAAAAGCAGCTCGAAAATGAGCTGCTCAAAGGTTGTATTGGTGTCGGAGATGGGAGTTGAACCCACACGCCCGTAAAGTTGGGCACTAGC
>CAVEKR010000279.1:0-2031 GCA_963616365.1 Bacteroidaceae bacterium | reverse complement strand
CTTCAAAATAACTGGCTTGTTCCAGCAGCGTCTATGGTAAAATTATGAGTTGGTGTTGAACGTTCCACAAAGTGCCACTTTGCAAAAATTTTGCAAAGCAGCATTTTGCGAAAAGACGCTCTACAAGAAGCGTTTTACTAGGTTTTAGAACCGCTTTGCAAAGCAGCATTACGCAAAAGCATAGTTTTATAGCCGCTTTACAAAAGCGCCTTGCAAAAAGAAAAGGAAGACGAGAGGACAAACCATGGACACCAAAAAGAACTCACTAGGCACGCAAGCCGTGGATGCTTTGGAAGCCGCTCAAGCTATGGCGGCAACTCAAGCCACGAACGCCGCAGGTATCACAAATACCACAAACGCCAAAAACAACCTCCCAGCTATCTCTAGGAGAAGTTTCTTTCTAGGCGCAGCCAGCGCTGGCGCGCTCACTTTTCTAGGAAGTAAAGCAACCAGCTCAGGTCTTATTCTGGCTTACGCAGATGAAGAAGAGCAAATCTCATTTGAAGTTGTTGTCGTAGGCAGAGAAGACATTGTCGTTTTAAGTATGGATCCTTCTAACATGCAGGTTGTTCCCCAAATGGATGTTGTAGTGCAATCTTATGCAGAAAACGCAACGCAAAAAACCCTCGAGTTTCAAACAAACGAAAACGGTGTTGCTTGTGTAAACGCACGTCAATTAAGCGAGAACTGCGATGACGATTCTGCTTCTTATGGATATGATTTTTGGGCAAAAGTCGAGGCAAAAAAGGATGGCTACCGCGATTTTGCAACAAACCTTATCCGATTGAGCACAGGTCCTGGCAATATAGATGAATCTGGGGCGCGTGAGGCAAATTTGACCATACCTACGCAGGTCTATGACCCAGCAAAAGATTTTGGCTATATTCGCAAGCTTTCTTTTGATGACTATGATATCCAATACTTTGACTCTTCATTTTGTGCTTGCGCAGGAAATGATGCCGAACACTGCTTGAGCATGGAAATTGTTGGTGGTGTTGGCAAAAGAGTGAGCATGAGCTTTATTTACGATGGTCAAGAGCTTGCAAAAGCAGAAGGCACCATAGAAGGCGAGAAAAAAGTTACTCTAGAGGTCAAAGGTACATGGCTTAAAAACATAGAAGCAGAAAAAGAAGTGCAAATATTCTTTACCATTGAAGATGCACAATATGAAGCACCTTGTAATCTGCACTTTTTTCCAGGGGCAGATGGGCTTACATCAACCATTAGCAACGATAACGCAAAAGTTGCCCCAGGTGAGCCCGATTCAAACCCATTTGTTGGAAACACTAATCTTTCAACATATAGAGTAAGGCTCCCAGAAGCCATGCCTGTTGTTGGCGGTTCATATTTTGATATTCCTTTGCCAGAGCTCCCTATTTGTTTTATTGTGGAACCAACTGGTATGGTTCAGCTAGGTATAAGCCTTAATTTATTGCCACTTTTCCCAGACCTTAAAGGACAAGTAGGAGTAAACGACTGGCGCTGTGTTCGCAAAGAAACCATGGCTCAATATAAAGAAAGACGCGACAAACAGCAAGCGGATGCAAGACAGCGTTATAACGATGCAAATGCTATCAGAAAGGGAGAATCAAAAGAAGGCAAGCAGACAAAATTTGGTGGCGTAGACATTACGTTTGATTTCAACCTTGTTGCTCAAGGCACATGGAATTATGATTCAAGAAAATGGTCGGCAGGGCTTAACGCCAATATTATTGCAGCTGTTAACTGGGAATGGGGTCAGCAAACTTTTGTAGGACCAATTCCTGCTTATTATGGCATTGACCTTTCTTTTATGAACACTGTTTCTTTATATATAGGTTTTGAGACAGAGAGCGGATTTAACTATATTACTTGGAATCCAGATACTTGCGGTTTAACATGGGTTCCGCGCTTTGGTTTTGGTCTTTCTGGTGGAGTAGGCGTTAAGGGGTTGGCATCTTTTGGTATTAGAGGCTATGCCTATATACAGGATACCTTAGGGTTTGTCTACTCTGAAGCTGGCAAGCCTATTCCGCACCGCAGAATTGATAC
>CAVEKR010000278.1:0-2032 GCA_963616365.1 Bacteroidaceae bacterium | reverse complement strand
ACTTGCCATATATTGGAGTGCTAAAGCCTGAGGTTTATGTATAAAGGCGCCCATGCACACACGCATACATGCGCATACATGTATGTATGCACAAGGGGGGCACGCTAATAAGGGCGTTTACATATAATAATGTAAAAACGACATTTAACAATAGAAATGATAAAGTAAAAACAACAAAAACGCAGTGTTAAAGGAGAACGTGCACGTGGATAAAAACAAGTCGAATAATAGTTCGCAAAATAATTCTCAAGATAATAACAAAGAGAGTAAAGAGCCCTCTAAGGAGGCAAAACAAGGCGGTGCTAATTCAAACGGCAATTCAAATAAAGAGCCTAATAAACCAAAAGCTCCAAAGACCCGCACCATTGTTTTGTATGCAATTTTAGCTGTTATCTTGGTTGCTTTAATTGCAAGTCAAATTTTTACTGCCAATACCAGCGATGTTCAGGCAGAAGAAATAAAAACTAGCGACTTTGTTGCTGCAGTTAACGACAATAAAGTAACTGAGGTTACCTATCACGCATCCACAGCCAAGCTTGATGGTAAATACTATAAGGATGACCAAGCAAAAGAGCGCAACGAGACAACCGACTTTACCTCCACTTATATGGGAGATGACACGTTAGACACTTTGATGTCAACGCATCCTGACATCAAATATAATATTGATGTTTCTTCTTCTAATTGGTGGACTTCTCTTTTGACAACGTTTTTGCCGTTGCTGCTTATTTTTGGCGTGTTGATTTTCTTCCTTTATCAAATGAATGGCATGAACAATAAGCAAATGTCTTTTGGCAAGACAAAGGCAAAGCAGCTTTCAGAAGATTCTCCAAAGGTTACATTTGCAGATGTAGCAGGCATTGATGAGGCTGTAGAAGAACTGGACGAGATTAAAGAGTTTTTATCAAATCCTGCAAAATTCCAAGCAATGGGAGCAAAAATTCCTCGCGGTGTTTTGCTTGTCGGTCCTCCAGGTACAGGAAAAACTCTGCTTGCACGTGCTGTAGCAGGAGAGGCAGGCGTTCCTTTCTTTAGCATTTCTGGCTCGGATTTTGTCGAGATGTTTGTTGGTGTGGGCGCCAGTCGTGTTCGCGATCTTTTTGCTCAAGCTAAAAAATCATCTCCTGCAATCATATTTATTGACGAGATTGACGCAGTTGGAAGACAGCGTGGCACTGGTCTTGGTGGCGGCCATGACGAGCGCGAACAAACTCTAAACCAGCTGCTAGTAGAAATGGATGGTTTTGACCAAAACGATTCTGTCATCATGATTGCAGCTACAAACCGTTCAGACATTTTGGATCCTGCCTTGCTTAGACCAGGGCGTTTTGACAGGCAGGTAGTGGTTGATAGACCAGACTTAAAGGGTCGCGAAAAAATATTGAAGGTTCATGCTGATGGCAAGCCAATAGATGATAGTGTGGACTTGGCAAAGATTGCTTCTTTGACCAGCGGCTTTACTGGCGCTGACCTGTCAAATTTGCTCAATGAGTCTGCGCTTTTGGCAGCTAGACGCTCTAAGTCCTTTATCTCAAATGACGAGATTGAAGAGTCCATGGAGCGCGTTATTGCAGGTCCTGAAAGAAAGGGCCGCATTATGACTGACGAAGAAAAGCGAACAATTGCTTTTCATGAATCTGGTCATGCCCTTGTGGGTCATCTGCTCAAGCACACAGACCCAATCCATAAGATTTCGATTATTTCTCGTGGTCAAGCCCTTGGTTATACCTTGTCTATTCCAGAAGAAGACCGCTTCTTGCAATCTAAAAGCGAGATGATTGACAACTTGGCAATGTTGCTTGGTGGCAGAACCGCAGAAGAAATTGCTAATGAGGGCAATGTTACAACAGGTGCAAGCAATGACCTTGAGCGCGCCACAAAAACGGCAAAAGCAATGGTCACACGCTATGGCATGAGTGATGTGTTGGGCCATCAGGTTTATGGCGAACAAGAGAGCAATCCTTTCTTGGGCCGTGAGCTTGCAACTTCTGCAGATTACAGTCAAGATACCGCTCGCATTATTGATGATGAG
>CAVEKR010000277.1:0-2036 GCA_963616365.1 Bacteroidaceae bacterium | reverse complement strand
CCTGTGTCATTCTGTTTTAAGCTGGCAAAAATTTTTTCTGCCTCGCGCTTGAGTGTCTTTTTTAAAGGCGCACGAAACAAACTAGCAGCTAACCCACTACGTTTTGAAAGTGCCAACATAACATGCTCTTTGAAACTTACATGAAGTTTGGCATCGATAATATGTGCAGGTATTTTATTGTTTAGCTTTGAGACAAATTCTTCGGCAGCTGCCATTGGTTTTGCAGCAACTAAGACACATGCGTTTAAAGATTCAAAAGCACCTGTAGCCTGCAAATGCTCGATGTCATGCAATGCAAGCTGCGTACTAGCAGCGTTTTCTAGAGATGTAATTACATAATAATCCATTTATTGCCTTTGCCTCTATAATCAAAATAGCTTTCATAAGCGCCGTATTATAAACCAAGTTATAAACCAAGTTATAAACCAAGTTATAAACCAAGCTATAAACCAAGCGCCTGATAAAATTCATTCAATGCTTGTTCATTATATTTTTGGGCATCAAATTGAGCAAAATCTTGCAGCTTATTGCAGGCAGAATCTTGCGGCTTATTGCAGGCAAAATCTTTCATACCCCGCTTAATACCCTCAACAGAATTTTCAACTACTATACCATAATTATTGTCATTCAAAAATTCTGACACACCAGAGATTTTCGTGCAAATAACAGGTTTTTTCAAAATCAGTGCCTCTAATATGACCATGGGGAATCCCTCATGAAGCGACGGAATAACAAGAATGTCTGCCTGCTTTAAGAGCGCATATGGGTTTTGCAAAGCATAGATAATAGCAATATGTTTTCCCGTGTGGTTTTGGTTGCTACATTGCGGGTGTTCGCCACTGCAAGGGTATTCGTCGCCTAAATGGGATGCTTCGCCCAAGTGTTCTGCCTGCTCACAGATATTAGAATAAAGTTCGCCACAAGCGCCTGACATAATCAAATTTGCTTTTACGCCACTTTGCAAAAGCTGCTCAAAAGCCTGCAATAGACGGTCTGCTCCTTTTTGTTTAGTGTATCTGCCCAACCACACAAAAGTGGGCAACTCACTATTTAGCATGGCTTTTAGCTGCTCAAAGCTCACAGAAGCTTGGGCGTAATCTGTTTGCGACAAGGGGCGCTGCGACATCTCTATAATGCGCTTGTTGTCAATACAATTGTGAACCGTCTGGATTTTGGGCTTGTCTAAATCAGGAACAACCGCGCTAAGCCCCTCTTCAAGCGTTGGCTGAACAGGGCAAATCACATCAAAATCTTTGCAAGCCTGGCGCAGGCTCCAAATATCAATATTTTGGACAACTTGCGCTTCTAAATTCATATCACTATGAATAATGATAGCCTTACGCTGGGCTTTTGTATATATCATCTCGTGCATCATCTCAAAATCATATCCTGTAAAATGCACCAAGATATCAAAATTTGCCTGCTCTAGGGTTCGTTTTTGTTCACGTTTAAAGACCTTCTTTAATTTGGCGAACACCCTGTTAGTATTTTTGCCCAGCTTGACATGGGCAATCCAAGCAAGCGCCTCAGAGTACAACATACAGCGACCCTTGCATATGCCGTAATGCTCTACGTACTCTGGCAGGCTATTCAAAAAGTCAACGCCGTCATAAATTGACACGTCAAAATTTGCGTCCTGCGCTGAATGCTGCGGAAGTTTAGTGTGAACTAGCACAAAATTTGCTTTAGTGCCATCAAGTTTTGAAAGCAAGCTGCGTAAAGAACTTTGAATGCCAGTATGGCGCAAAGTGTCTCCATATATGGCAACGGTCAGTTTTTGGTTATATAAGGTTTTAGCTGGGATTATTTCTATTTCAGTTGATGTATTTTTCTGAGATAAAATTTGCTGGGTTGAGCTTTGTTGGGTTGAACTTTGCTGGACTGAGATTTGCTGGGTTGAACTATGCTGAGCCAAAGAACTCCCCTGCTCAAACAAAAAGAGCTCAAGTAAATTTTCAAAAGGCTGCTTTGTAGTATTAAACGGCTGCTCTTCGGCATCAAAAAGCTTCCCACTAGCGCTTTGTAAAGAATTAAGA
>CAVEKR010000276.1:0-2049 GCA_963616365.1 Bacteroidaceae bacterium | reverse complement strand
GGAGCTGTTTTTGGAAGCGGACGGCACGTATGTTTCGCTGAAGGAAGACGGAAAAGTCGAGGTCAAGGCAATGGTGGCTTACGCTGGCAAGGAAGGTAAAAAGCGCAAAAAGAGGGTCGGAGCTTGCCATTTTGGATGCACGGGCGGTAAAACCGAGTTTTGGACTCAGGCGGTTTCTGCAATTGCGGAAAATTACGACATCACAAAAATCAAAAAAGTTCACATGAGCTTCGATGGCGAGGCTACATATCAGCAGGCAGAGAAGTATTTTTTGATCAATGCTGAATTCGACGGAAATCTCGACCCGTTCCATTTAAACAGGGCTGTCGCATTTTGTTTCAACAAAAAACAGGAAGCATACTGGCAGGTTATGGAATGCTTGTGGCATAAAGATCCACTTGACGCAGCGAAAATGGTTGAATCTTACGCGGAAAAAAACGAATGTGACCCTGATCGCGCCGAAAGACTTTCAAAATACATTCGAAACAACGCTGAATTCATAAAGAAAAACGACTTTACGCTGGGAACAATGGAGTGCGAACAGGAGCACATGTATAAATCGCGCTTGGTGAGCGTTCCTTGCGCTTGGTCTGAAGAGGGCGTTGACGCGATTGCGCGAATTCGTTCGCGACGACATTCAGGGCGTAGCCTCGTGTTTCGGCACCGCGAAGGCACAATCTCGCTAAAAGTGAAAAAGATGCGCGAGAAGAAAATCAACGACTTTTTCGAAAAACAGCCATATGTCTACCAATTAACCAGCGGGCACGGGTATAATTATCCAGTGCAGGCGCATTTGAACGGCAAAATTAGAAGCGGTTTGATCAGCGCCCAATCTTATTCTCGCAAAAATGCGGAAGTCCTGTGACCCGTATTAAAGTGACGCGATCAATAATATTGGTGCGAGTTAAGTTTTTCGGGGTTTTAGATCTTTTAATGCGTTCAAAAATTAAAATAAATAAGTCAGTTGAGAACCAACTTACAAAAACAATAAAATTTTACCACCGATAGTGGTAATTTGGGAGTTGTTCCATAAGATTCATGCTAAATCTAGGATTTTGTAAATAAAAGCGCAGCATTTCTAGCCAAAAATGCGTCATTTTGGGTACACCTAGCTAAAGTCAAGTCAAGCTTAGAAAAATTAAAAGTGCATTTGTAAACGTTTGCCAGCTGACAAACAGCGCAATTTTGTTTTGTACTTAAAGCTAGCCTAGCTACAACGAATGTCTCAAGGCAATAGCTGCTGATTTTGGCAGTTTAACCTTTTGTATTGCTGGTTCATAGCCATGACCTACAGTTTTAGGGATATCACCTGCACCCTTAGGCATTGTTTTTTCTTTGGCTTTAAGTTCACGCTCACTAAACCAAGAGTTTGCAATTGGAGCTATTAGGTCTCTACCAGTTAAAATAGCGCACCTAATCAAACACATTGACTCTGCACCACGTCTTGACCATGACCTGCCATGCCCTTTAAGCCGTGCAGCCCCAACATGTGCATTTGTGCCTTCCATTGTGCCCATTTCATGCGTTGGGACTCTTATGCCAGCAAGGTGTTCGCCCACATACACTGCCAGCTCATTGACCTTTTTCTTTGTTTTGCTGTCACTTGTAGTCTCAGCAATCCTTTTACACATTTTCTCCAGCCTTTAGGCATGTCCATGCATAAGCAAATTTATTGCCCATTGTCGAGCATTTGAGTCTTCTTTGGGAAACGCGCGCACGATATATTTCATGATATGAAACAAATCAAGCGTGAACTTAACCTTACAACCTGCAGAAACCTTCTCTTCAATGCGAGAACCATTACACCACTTAGCGCCATCTCCTCCAACCTCTATGTGCCCTACATCATTTTCATCGTAGTTTTCTATGAGCATCTCCCATACGCGCTCCCAAAAATTGTCTGGGGTGTCATCTAGACAGGTCAAACACAGACCACCTCTCTTAAAACGCCCTGGCGCTACTTGGGTTTTGCCAGCATAAAGTGCAGCAATTTTTAACTCAAATGATTGAGTTTTTCTTGCTTGTTCATACAAAAAGCGAGGTAGAGCC
>CAVEKR010000275.1:0-2058 GCA_963616365.1 Bacteroidaceae bacterium | reverse complement strand
GGAGCGCGCTGCTCGCGGCTTGCAAGAAGAAGACATAGATTATCGCGGCGTTTTATATGGCGGTTTCATGCTAACAAAAACAAGTCCTAAACTGCTTGAATTTAATGCTCGCTTTGGAGATCCAGAAACTCAAGTCATCTTGCCGCGCCTAGAAAGCGACTTGGCAGAAATAATGTTAGCCACAGCTAACAATGAACTTGAAAAAGTGAGTCCAAAATGGAGCGATAAATCGGCTGTTTGTGTTGTGCTGGCATCTCAAGGATACCCTGGCGCCTACGAGCGCGGCTTTGAAATCTCTGGAATTGAAAGTGCCTGTGCAGAAGAGGGTGTTTTTGTCTATCACGCAGGCACAGCGCTTAGTGCTGATGCTAATAATGGCGAACACCTTGCTGATGATTCAGATAATGCTAAACCTCCTGCTAGTACAGATGATGGCGAACACCACACCAGCAGCAATAATGAAGCCGCGGGCGGTAATGCCGCAGATAGCAAAGCTAATGATCAAAACACTAGCAGCCGCGTTTTAACAAACGGTGGTCGTGTTCTAAACGTTACAGCACTTGCTCTTACTTTTGAGCAAGCAAGAGAAAAAGCATATGCAGCCTGCAAGGAAATTTCTTGGGATGGTATGACATACAGAAAAGACATAGGATTGCGCGCCTTGAAAGGAAGAAGCGCATGGGAATAAAAGTAGTCGATGGGCTCATAGAACAAGAAGATGATGTGAGCCTAAACGAGACAATTAAAAACTCTTCTCCTGCTTTTGAAAGCGACTTTTTAAATATCGATGCAGTAGATATTGTCTTGCCTAATGGCAAAGATAAGGTTCATCAAGTGCTAAGACATCCTGGAGCAGTTGGGATAGTCGCGTTAAACGAAAAAAGCGAGATTTTGCTTGTTCGCCAATACAGAACAGCTCTTGAGCGTGTAACAGTGGAGATTCCTGCAGGTAAAATTGATTTTGGAGAAGATCCTCTAGATGCTGCAAAACGTGAGCTTTCTGAAGAAACAGGATATAGCGCAGGCAGATGCGAATGTTTAGGAACTTTTGCTACAGCTGCAGGCTATGCAGATGAGATTATCCATTTGTTTTTGGCAACAAATTTAGAAGCAGGAACACAACATCTAGACGAAGACGAATTTGTAGAAGCTGAATGGCTGCCCTTGCAAGTGCTTATAAATTCTGTGCTTGATGCCAGAATTGAGGACTCTAAAACTGCCATTGCAGCATTATTGATGGATTCGTTGCAGCATAGATTAGGAGATGCGTGAAATGACACAGGTTAATAATAACGGCGCTCAAGCTCAAGCTAGTGCGTCTGCAGATAATGATGCGCCGCTAGTAGGTATTATCATGGGCTCAAAAAGTGACGCAGAAGTTGTAAAAGGCGCTCAAGAAATGCTTGAGCAACTTGGTGTCCCTTACGAGACTATAGTTGCAAGCGCTCACAGAACCCCAGATAAAGTGCATGATTGGGCTGCTAGTGCTAAGAGCCGCGGCATGAAAGTTATTATTGCAGCAGCTGGAAAAGCTGCGCATTTAGCTGGCGTTGTAGCAAGTTATACTCCCTTGCCAGTTATCGGCATCCCAATAAAGACTTCAGATTTAGGCGGCATGGACTCCTTGCTTTCGATAGTGCAAATGCCGACAGGAGTTCCTGTGGCAAGCGTTGCAATAAACGGCGCCAAAAACGCCGCTATCCTAGCCACTCAAATCCTAGCCACCTCAAACCCGCAATACGCCCAAAAGCTCGACGAATACCGCACCAGCTTTGCATAGTGATTGTAGATATACAAAAAATGCTAAGAAGCGTAACAGGTTAATAAAATGGCAAGGGGTGCGCTCCGGCGAGTTCCGCAGCCACAAAAACAGCCCTTCAGGGCTGCTTTTTGGGGCGAGGACTGTTTGAGCAAGGAGTGTACCCCTTGCCATTTAACAACATAACTACATAAAAAGTCTTTCTTGATTAGTATGGTGTAAAACTCAAAAACATTTAAGGATTTGTCATAGAAGCTTTTTGTATCGAACATATAAATGTACGTCAAGGCAAAATTGAT
>CAVEKR010000274.1:0-2062 GCA_963616365.1 Bacteroidaceae bacterium | reverse complement strand
TCTCTAAGCTGCCCAGGTCGTCCGAACCATCCAAGAACTCTGAATCGCCCAACCCCGCCAACCCCTCTGAGCCGCCCAATCCCATCAACCCCGCTAACCCCGCCAACTCCTCCAAACTCTCTGAGCTATCCGAGCACAAAAACCTGCTCCCAAGCATTGTTGAAGATGAGTTTGCGCAGGTTGTTCCCCAAGATGCAAATGTACATTTGCAAGTTGTGCACGTTAATCATTTGCTTAGAGGAGCTGACGCTTTTGCCGACGAGGCTTTTGTCAAGACCTTGTGCTCAAGCCTTGACGTGCCACTTTATGTTGAGCGCATAGACATTGCTGCGCTTGCCAAACACCAAGGGGCAAAGGCGGGTGGCATTGAGGCCGTGGCGCGAAAAGAGCGTTATCGCATAGCGCAAGAGCAGCTAGATTTGCTTATGGCAAAGCACGAGTGCGACAAGGGCTACATTTTTACTGCTCACACATTGGATGACAGGATAGAGACTTTTTTCATGCGCGCACTTGTTGGCTGCGGGCCTTCTGGGCTTGCAAGTATTCCCAAAAAACGCGGCTGTATTTATCGGCCGCTCCTTAATATGGAGCGCGAAGAGCTGCGTCAATGGCTCCGTGACGTTTCAAATAATTTGCCTGATCACGTGCTTTGGCGAGAAGACAAAACAAATTTGGACGGCTCTAATTTTAGAAGCCAAGTGCGCCTTGAGCTGGTGCAAAAGGCACGGCAGCTGCGCGAGAACTTTCCTAAAAGTTTGGCAAACACCCTTGATTTATTGGCAGAAGAAGACGCCATGCTCACGGCAAGCGCCCAAAGTTTGCTATACAGAAACCTAAACTGGAATGAAGAAGAAGCAAACATGCCAATCAGTGCTATAGCTGAGCAGCAAAAACCAATGCAAAGAAGAATTTTGCGCGAGATGTTTCTTGTGGTAGACCCAGATGTTCGCCTAAGTTCGGCACAAATTGAGCGCGTTGTTTGCAATCTCGACACGCAAAATTTTGTGACAGAAATTTCTGGGGGAATGCGCGTGCGTTTGGCAAATGGGTTTATCTATGCAAAAGCTCGAGGTAAACAGCCCAACGGTGAGTAGTTTTATGGCGAACACCTTGCTAGCTGTGCCGAGGCTCTTGCTAGCCACACAACAATTTTCTCAGCTATATATTTCTCATTTTGTGAACCTAGAGTAAACTTTAAGCAACAATATCTGCAAAATGCGTGCTCTTACATGTTTGTGCAATGCAAGTAATGCAATTTTGTGATAAATTATTAGGTTCATAGCGTGCTTTTTTGGCGTGTTGGCTTAAGCATTTGTTTAAGGTGCTGACAGGCTTCCGCGTTCTGAAAAGCAGCTAGATTAAGCAAAGTAGCTAGACGTTTTTTGAGACAGATAGGGTTTGAAAAGAGGTAGCAAAAAGCTATGTGTTCACAAAAGAACATGCAAAAGGATATAGAATTGGATAACAAGCAAGGTGGAGATATGCATCCAGATTTAGCTAAGGTTCTTTATACCAAAGAACAATTACAAGAATGTGTTAAAAATATTGGTGAACAAATTACCAATGACTATGCTCATTTACAAGAGCCGCTGGTAGTAATTTCTGTTTTGCGTGGAGCTTGCATTTTTATGGCAGATATTGTTCGTGAGATTAAGATTCCTGTAGAAATGGACTTTATGGCAGTGAGCTCTTATGGTGCAGGGACTACCAGTTCAGGTGTTGTGCGCATTGTAAAAGACCTATCTACCCAAATTGAAAATAGAGATGTTTTAATTATCGAAGATATTCTAGATTCTGGTCTTACCCTTAAATACCTAATGAAGACCCTGCTTGCTAGGCATCCTGCTTCTTTGGAGGTTGCTCCATTGCTTTTAAAAGAGGGTATGCAAAAAGCAGATATTAAATGCAAGTACAAAGGCTTTGTTTGCCCAAATGAATTTGTAGTAGGATACGGACTTGATTATGATCAAAAATATCGCAACTTGCCATATATTGGAGTGCTAAAGCCTGAGGTTTATGTATAAAGGCGCCCACGCATGCACGCACGCATGCTCTATGCATG
>CAVEKR010000273.1:0-2062 GCA_963616365.1 Bacteroidaceae bacterium | reverse complement strand
AGTTTATTGAAAATCGAGTTTAAACATTGGTTTTTAGCTGCAGCTAGGTTATAATCCTTTTTTCCGCAGTTGATTTTGCAAAACTTGCCTATTGACCTGCAAAAACAAGGCAATTTTGATGTATATTTTTCCTAGCGTAAAATTCGCTTGTTAAAATTTTATTTTTACAGCTTTTCCTAGAAGTTTCCTTACATCAAGTGTTTTTAAATTTTGTAGCTTTAAGTCTTGCAGTTCTAAGGTGTCTGCAATGATGTCAGATTCATCGCTTCTATGATCAAAGACCCACCAATTATCAGCTATGTTTGTGCCACACATAGCTGCTAGTTCTTCTTTTAGTTTTGCTGGCTTTAGCCCAGTTTTAAATTGCAATAAGCGCAAGATAACAAGGGATATGTAGCATGTAAGAAAATGCGCCTCAATGTGGCTTCTTTTATATACATACACAGGGCGCGTTTTAATCTCAGATTTTGTAATCTTAAATGTCTCTTCAATTTGCCAAAGCTCATGATAAGCACTACATATTTTTTCGTCACTCCAGTCAACCTCGCTTGTAACGATTAAATAATAACCATCTAAAGCTTTATCTTGTTCAATAGCCTTTTCATTTAACTTAAGCTTGCTATCTGTAAGTATTTCTCCAGTTTCTTTATCAAAATGAAGGTCTTTGACATATCTAGCAGCACCATAGCTTGTTGCACGTGTGTATGCACCTGGATTTTTAATTAACTGCTCTGCTTTTTCGATTGTTTCTTGTCTTTTCTTTCGTGCACGTTCTTCATATTTAGCAGACCACTTAGCAACATATTTGACATCTACTTTTACATCTTTAGCTTTGCCACAATCGCAATCTTCAGGCTTTAAGTGCACTATTTTGCTTCCTTGCATTGATTTCATTTTGGAATCTTCTTGCACGTTATAATCGCTTTGATCTAGCACCCATTTGCGAAGTGAGCTATCTGATTTTGTTCCCCTAATAGATTGAGAAAAAACAAAGCCATCTCCTTTTCCAACACAAGCTGCAATGTTTTGTGAACAATTTAGCCCCTTATCTGCTACAACAATAACGCGATCTAGATTATTATCACGTTTTAAGTCAGAAAGTACAGGTATCATTGTTTGAGAATCTGAAGTATTACCAGCAAAAAGTTGATAAGAAATAGGAATTCCATTTACATCTTGTAAAAGTCCCATTTGAACAATTGGACTTTTTCGATGCTCTTTTGAAACTCCTTTTTTTCGCAGGTCATCTTCTTTATCAATCTCAAAATAGTAGTTTGTTACATCATAATAAACAGCTTCTAAATTGCGCATGTTTGCATTTTGGATTGTTCTATTCATGGTTGAAACAACAGTATTTTTAACTTTTGCTAAAACATCAAGTGCGCGATATACATCATCATCAGAAAAAGAACTTTTGAAAAAATAGCGCTGTTTGTTATGCCAAGCACAAAGTTTAGAGCCTGGATATAAAATGCGCTCACAAACAAGAAGACGCACAATGGAATCTAGGTTATAAGATACTTTTAAACCTCTTATAGCACTTCTTAGCGCTTGAGGTATTTTGAGTGCGTTATATATTCCTAAAAGAGCAGCACTACCTATATTTTTCCTAGTTACAGTGTGTTTGTCTATTTTTTGTAAAGGGTAAATATCAACAGCTGTCTTTTGCTCTTGAGCCTTTTTTTGCTCAGTTTTTTCTTCTGCAACCTGTTTACCCCAAGCTATTGGGTCATCGTGTTCGGCCTCTAAATCTTCAAAAAATCCAAGAGTTTCAACTGTACGGCTTTTAGAGCGCCCATCACTCCAATAGCTTTCATAAATAACAAGGCGGCGCTTACCGCTTCTGTCTTTCAAAACGCGAAGATACATAAAAATATCCTTTCTAAAAGTTACGCTAGGTTACGCTAGGAATATTATACATCAAATTTGACAAAAGAAAAACCCTAAAAGGGCAGGTCAATTAAGGAATTTTTGTGAATTGTTAGTTTAAGTTACTGCGGAAGAATGGTGATGCAAAAAAATGCAGCAGCACAATGGCTTTAACTGTGTGCTAAATTTGACT
>CAVEKR010000272.1:0-2066 GCA_963616365.1 Bacteroidaceae bacterium | reverse complement strand
AGCCCATGACACGGCATATCAGATTTTGGTTGACAATATCGAGCAGCTAAAATTGATGGCGCAGGTTTTGCTCGAGCGCGAGACCGTAGAAGGCGAGGCAGTCGAGGCTCTGCTCAATAACGAATGGGCAAAGTATCTTGAAAAAGAGCGTGCCAATAAGTCTGAGCAGCAAAGCAATGCTGGCTTGAATGCAGGTGAAGGTGGCGAACACCCTGGTACAAATCAGATGTCTAATCCAGCTGGTGAGCCTTGTCAGCCCTTGCCTGGAGAGATTGCAGATGATGGTCTGCCGCCTTTGAATTTTTCAAATAATCCTGACGGTGGGAAGGGTTAGTAGAGCTGGGGTAAAGGTTAGTGGCGTTGGCAAAGGTCAGCAAAGCTGGCAAAAACCAACAAAAGCTGCTGTTGGTCAGCAAAGTTGGCAGAAGCTAACAAAGGGCAGTAAAAGCCGCCCAGCTAAGATAAATAAAAACCTCCGAGCTTGAGATACATAAAAGTTATGAGTTTTGATCAAAAAAAAGTTGAAGCAGGAATGCGCCTTATCCTAGAAGGTGTTGGAGAAGACCCCGACAGAGAGGGTTTGCGCGAAACACCAGCTAGAGTAGGGCGTATGTATAAAGAGATCCTATCTGGCATGGATGAAGACCCTGCCAAGCTTTTTGTGCATACTTTTGATGAAGGTCATCAAGAGATGGTCATTGTCCATGATATTGCTGTTTATTCTATTTGCGAACACCACTTTGTTCCCTTTTATGGTGTGGCACATGTGGCATATATTCCAGATGAGTCAGGTCATATTTGCGGGATTTCAAAACTTGCTCGTTTGGTTGATGTGTTTGCCAGACGTCCCCAAGTGCAAGAGCGTTTAACTTCGCAGGTAGCAGATACTTTAATGGAACAACTTAATTGCCTTGGTGCCTATGTTATTGTCGAGTGCGAGCATCTATGCATGAGCATGCGCGGAGTTAAAAAGCCTGGTTCTAAGACGACTACCTCTGCAGTTCGCGGTGCTTTTCGCAACGGCGCCACACGCGCCGAGGCGCTAAGTCTTATTAAAGAGCGCTGCTCTTAAGAGCTTTTAGCGTACGCGTGGTGTATACGTATATACATGCGCACGCGCGCCTATGGCGTTCGCCAAGAAAAAATCATACAGGAATATAAGAGAAAAGAGGAAGCAGCCATGATTTGGCAATGTGGAAAATTTAGCTTTGAGTGTTCGGCAGAAAAGCCTTTGATTATGGGTATTTGCAATGTAACACCTGATTCGTTTTCGGACGGGGGAGACTTTAACACCACAAAAAAGGCAGTTCTACATGCTCAAGAGCTCATAGATCAAGGTGCAGATATTATTGATGTTGGCGGAGAGAGCACACGTCCTGGCTCTGCTGAGGTTTTGCCTAAAGAAGAGCTGGCGCGCATTTTGCCCGTGGTCAAAGAGCTTGTAGCTGCAGGTATTGCAGTGAGTGTTGACACGCGCCATGCATCAGTTGCAAAGGCATGCCTTGAGGCAGGCGCTTGCATTATCAACGATGTAAGCGGCTTTAGGGACAAAAAAATGCAAGAGGTTCTTGCAAATTCAAATGCTGGCGCTGTCATCATGCATATGCAGGGAGAACCTAAGATTATGCAAGAAGCCCCGCATTATGATGATGTGGTGGCAGAAGTTGAAAAAGAGCTGCTCTGTGCTGCTGAGACCCTGCAAAATCAAGGCGTTTCAAAGAGCCGCATTTGTATTGACCCTGGCATTGGATTTGGAAAAACCCACGAGCACAACCGCGCACTGATAAATGCAAGTCCCCGCTTTGCTGCCCATGGGTTCCCCTTGATGGTTGCTGTGAGCAGAAAATCATATATTGGAGCTGTAAGCGGCATAGATGCGCCAAAAGAGCGCGACCTAGCATCTGCTCTTTGCGCTGCTTATGCATGTAGGTGTGGAGCTAGCATTGCAAGGGTACACAATGTGTGCGCAACCAAAGAGGCGCTCCAAAATTCAAAGTGTGCCATCATCGCTCTTGGCTCAAATATTGGTAGTGCAGACAAAAACCTTGATAAAGCCCTTAGCCTGA
>CAVEKR010000271.1:0-2079 GCA_963616365.1 Bacteroidaceae bacterium | reverse complement strand
GCGATAATAATAATGACGAACACCACACCAATAGCAATAACAAACACGATGCTAACATCGCAGCTACAGCAAGCCCAGCAGGCGCTATTGATAACGAACAAACTACCACAAAAGAGCGCATTAAAAGTATTGCTAAAAACATCTTAAGCCCTGCTAGTCTATCTTGTATTGCAGTTGTTTTTCTAGCGATTTTTCATATAACAGACAACGGCGGGATTATCCAAAGCACCTGCTCATATTTGGGCCAGCTGACCGTTCCAGCTTCCATGCTTATTATTGGCTCGAGCTTGGCAATGCAGCCGCTAAAGTCAGTGCTAGGCCACATCACTCCATATATTTCTTCTGCATTTAGGCTGCTAGGGGTTCCTCTTTTAGTAAACTTGGCTTTCCGCTTTATTTTGCAAGACAGCTTTATGTTGGGCATTATTACCGTTAGCTCGGGAATGCCCGTGGCAGCAATTGGTACTATGTATTGCCTGCTATATGGGGGAGACGAGAAAACTATGGCGCGCGCAACCTTTATCTCTACAGTTGCTAGCGTTGTGACCATTCCGATTATTGCATTGATGGTTTCATAAGGTGACGAACATCTCTGTGGGGGTGCGTCGTATAAATAGGATGACGAACGCCCCTGTGGTGTTCACCATGCAAAAAGTGCAAACGAACAGGGCGTTCGTCAAAAAAAATCTAGTTCAAGCGCCACAAGCACCTCACACAGCCTAAGCGCCACAGACGCCTCGCACAGCCTAAGTGCCACGAGCGCTCAAGTCAGCTCAAGCTAGCAAAGCGTCTAGCAAATCTCAAGCTTTTCTAGGGCAGACTGCGCGGCATTTGTCTCGGCGGACTTTTTGGAATGACCGCTGCCTGTGCCTAGGAGCTCGCCTTTTGCATAGACGGCAGCCTCAAAAACGCGCTCGTGCGGAGGCCCGCTTTCTGCGGTGATCTCATATTCTGGCTTGGAGTGGCGCGCCTGCAGATATTCCTGCAAGACCGACTTAGGGCTTTCGGGCTCTTTAGCAGCGTTTTTGTTGATGTATGGACCAAGCGTTGCCAGCACCCACTTGCGCGCGACCTTTATTCCGCCGTCTAGATAAAGGGCGGCAACCAGCGCCTCGTAGACGTTTTCGAGCGCCGAATGGAGCCCGCGGCCATTGGTTCCAGCCTCGCTGTCTCCAAAAATGATGAGGTCAGTAATGCCGATGCTTTTTGCAACCGCAGAAAGCGACTCCCCAGAAACAAGAGAAACCTTGATGCGAGTAAGACCGCCTTCATGCAGGTCGTCAAAGAGATCAAAGAGCTCGGCTGCCACGATAAAGCTCAAAACCGAATCGCCCAAAAACTCAAGGCGCTCGTAGTTCAGAGATTTTTCTTCATGTTTAGCAGCAGAAGGATGCGTCAACGCGGTCTCGAGCATGCCCTTGTCCTTAAAGCGGTAGCCCAAAAGCTTTTCTGCGCGCAAGACATTTTCTGGATGCCTTGGCTTTATCTTTGGAATGCGTAAACGCGGCATAAATCAGCCCCTTTACCTTATTTTACCTATATCTTAAAGCGCTTCTTCCAGTTTGTCTGGCTTTGGTTTAAGCGCCTCTTCTAGTTTAGCAGACATATTGCTTTGAACAGCATTAACGGTTGCCAAAATGCCATTCTTAATAGCCTTTGCATTAGAAGAGCCATGTCCTATCAAGCATACACCTTTTACGCCCAAAAGTTGAGCTCCTCCAAATTCATCGGCAGAAATTGACGCTTTTAGTTCTGAAAAGCCGCTTTTAAGCATTAGAGCTGCGACTTTGGTCTTTATGCTGCTAATAAATGTTTCTTTGAGCGCGCCAAACAAAGCCTTGCTCACGCCTTCAATCGTCTTAATGACGATGTTGCCAGTAAAACCATCACAAATAATAACATCAAAACCACCAAGTGCAATATCGCGACCTTCGGCGTTTCCTGCAAAACCTTCTAGCTCTTTTTTCATGAGCTGATGACATTCTTGTGCAAACTCGGAGCCTTTTTCTTCTTCTTCTCCGATGTTTAAAAGCCCTACACGCGGATTTTTGACGCCGAGCGTTTCTTGCGCATACACGC
>CAVEKR010000270.1:0-2088 GCA_963616365.1 Bacteroidaceae bacterium | reverse complement strand
ACTTATGAGCTGGATATGATCCATGTCCCCATAAGCTCTATGACTTTGCAGCATGTTAAACAGGTTGTATTTTAAGTCCGTCCTGAATTTTCTATACAAGGGCTTAAGCTCTGAATGCTTTGGCAAAATGTATGCACGTGCAGGCTTGCACATATCTGCTGCATGCAAATTGGCTGGACACTTTGTTGTACAGCGATTACAAAGCGCACAAGTAAAAGGAAAATGACGCCAAGTCTCATCTCCATCAAGCAGCGTCTCGCAAATTTCGCCCAAATTAGGAGTACCTTCAGAAAAGTTGCCGCAATCAGTTTGTGCACATAAACCGCAACGCAGGCAATCATCTGAAAACACATGAAGCATTTTCATAAAGTCTAGACTCATATAGAAACCACGCTTTTCATATCATTGCTCTTTTGTTTACCTAATACGTTTTATAAGCTGCCGTGCTTTTTAGGTGGCAGACGTTTTAGCAGACGTTTTAGGCAGACAGACGCCCACACAACCATCGTGTTTTTATATAACCGTCCGCATATAACAATCTTGGTAATAACCGTCCGCATATAACCGCCACCATATGATTGTCAGTATATAACCGTCTGTATATAACCGCCAGCATTTTTTGCTCAGTTGAACAAAGGATTGTTTGCTTAGTTGAACAACGGATTATTACGCAAGCTTTCTGTGATAAGAATAAAAACGATAATCAAAACGCCCATAAGCCCATAGAGCAGGTATTTAGCAGTTTTGGTAGAAAACGGTCCTATTCTATCTGAGCGGTCATCGTTTTTTTCACGCGAAGCAATTTTGAGCACTTCTTTATTGAACTTTGCCCCGCATGATGAACAAAACTTTTCATTTCTTGATCTATTGCCACAAAAAGGACAAATAATGGGGTTTTCAGGCATATCGTCTGCTTGTTGTTTTGAATTAAAAAGTCCCATATCTAAAACCTCTTCATTTGCTCTTTCTCTTGTTCTTACTCTTCTTGAGTTTGTTCTTTACTCTCTTTTAAATTATGCGCACTTGGCGCACATCAAGTACGCATACACACGCACACGCACACATATAGCGACACAATAAAGTAACGCGTATCAAGCGCCGCGCACACTCCAAAGCAAGCACACTCGTCAAACGCAAAGCTGCATCAGGCACGCACATAGCACGCACTCACGCACACTCAACTACATACTTTAGCACATAAAACAAAGAGTGGGCATGATAAATATCACACCCACTCTTTTGAGACTTGTGAAGCTAAGTTAAGTTATATAAGCCAAGTTAAGGCTTAGACTATTCGTTGCTTTCGGTTGAAATATCGTCAATATCCATACCCTTAGCACCCTTAGGCAGCAAGAATGTTGCCAAGAAGCCAATGAACATAGGAATTGCCAATATTGCAATAAGTGGAGTAAATGCCCAACCAGCAGCTTTTAAGCCACCCAAGACGATTGGGGATAAAATACCAGCTGATTTACCCAAAGCTACGATTGTAGCAACACCAGAATTTCTGAACTCTGTAGGATAGGACTCTGACATCATTGGCTGTGCAGCGGTGATGCCGTAGTTTAGAGCAAATCCCATAAAGACAAAGGAAATAAGATATGGCCAGAAGCTTGTTGAAGCTGGTAGCATAACTACGCATGCTGTGATGACGCACATGGCGGTAGCAAAAATGTAACCAAATGCCAAGTTGCGACGACGTCCAATAGCCTCTGATACGTAACCTGTAGTGCAGTTTGCAACAACGGATGCAGCGTTTTGTGCCATAGCGAGCATGTAAGAAGCAGTAACAGCACCGCCAGTAGCCTCGAGCATAAGAGATGGAAGCCAAGCATTAACACCGTAAATACTAAAGTTACCAGCAAAGTAAATGATAACCAAAGCAATAGTTGTCTTTAAGTACTTGCCTTTCCAAACCTCTGCAGGGCTTGCTTTCTCAGAAACAGGTGGAGTAATGATGTTTTCTGGCTTAAGTTCAAATGGCATGGGTTTACCTGCGCGTTTTTGGATACGCTCAAGAGTCTTAACAGCACCTTCTTTATTGCCTTTAACAGACATCCAGTGTGCGGACTCTGGAGTAAATGTACC
>CAVEKR010000269.1:0-2089 GCA_963616365.1 Bacteroidaceae bacterium | reverse complement strand
AATACCAGCAGTCAAATACTTAGCTCATGCAACATGCAAAACAAAATGGAAAAGCTAAAATTACATGATAAAATTACGGTAAAAATTTTAACGAAAGGAACAAATATGCACATCAAATCAGTATCAGATTTAAGAAATCATTACTCAGAATTTGAAAAGCAACCAAAGGCGCAGAGCTCTGTTTTCTTTAACAAAAACGGTTATGAGTCAATGGCAACAAAAAACATGAAACAATTTGACCACCTAAATGAAAGCGTTGAACATGCACTAGATATCGCAGATACCCAAGCAAAAGCCACAAATGCACGTATGTCACATGAAGAAATTTTTGGCTCAATTAGGCAGGTATTATCTAAAAAGTAAATTATTAAAACTTTGCTTCAAGGCTTCTGCCATAACCTTATTTGCGGGTCATTTACCTAACACACGGGTGTTCGCCATTATTAAAGGAGGCACACCATGATAATCAGCGCAGCAAAAATTAATCAACATAGTGTTTAAGTGTGCGTATTGCAAGCTCCATGCGCGATTGCATAGCCGCAATAGAAGATTCTTTGATTGCATACGAACTTGCGATTTTGCGCCAATTTGATATGGCCAAGAGCGCTTTTTCAGCTAGCTTGCCTGCTGCGTTTTGATCTATATCAAAAAATGCTGCGTTTTCCATAACAGAATCTATGGTATGTGGCACTGCTGCATCGGCAATGTTTACAGAAAAGTTGTTTCCAGCTTCCAGCCGCGTTGGGTTTATATCAAAAAACGGGCAGAGCTGCCAGCCCTTTTCTGCGCGCAAAAAGCCAAAATTGCGCATGTGATTATCTGTGTTTCCGATTGCTGCAGACAATAGGGCATGAAGCCAAAGTTGCTGCTTGTCTGCTGTGGTGTTCGCCCCTTTTTGCACAAGAAAATCCAAAAGGTCTAGATATGAGTAGCCTTCTTTGCCATCATTGCCGCTGATTGCAGAAAGCCCGCTTAAATAGGCAATACGCTTGTCATTTTTATGGTCAAGCTTGTCGTTTTTGCAGTTAGGCTTGTCGTTTTTGCAATCAAGACTGTCGTTTTTGCGGTCAAGCTTGTTGTTTTTGCTATCA
This sequence comes from Bacteroidaceae bacterium, assembly GCA_963616365.1. Lineage (GTDB taxonomy): Bacteria > Actinomycetota > Coriobacteriia > Coriobacteriales > QAMH01 > CAVAWX01. Next base: position 998 of record CAVEKR010000269.1, on the reverse strand, counting down.
AGCTTGTCATTTTTGCGGTCAAAGCGCTTTAGGAGCAATACCGCGCGCCCAGAAAATCTCAGCAACTTAGAAGAAGGAACACACAGACCACAAGCTGCAAAAATATCAAGCGCAACCTTTTCCCAAGCGCAAATATCATCAAGCGTTGACTCATCTTTTCTTGGAAATTTGGCAATAAAAAGTGAGCCGTCTGCAGCAGAAATTGACGCTTTTGGGCGAGCGCCCCCCAAACTCGAGCCTGCAGCAAATAGGTCACGCACATCTGCGCTAAGATCGCTTGCAGCAAGGTCTGCTGCATCTAAAAGAGCAGGTAATTCCATCTCTTTTGGAACTCCCTTATTAGGTGCAGACAACACATTGCCATCTGCATCCCACAAACGAATTGCGCCTTGGCGCTGCTCGTCATTTACTCCGCAAAGCAAATTAAGCTCAAAAAGAGTGCGCGGCGTTCTGTTTTGTTCTTTGGCAAGCCGCGCCTCTTGCCTGCGCATAAGATTTTGCCCCCAGCGATCTGGCATACAATCGCTAAAAGCTCGAATTTGCGACACGCCCAAAGAATGAAAAGTTCCAGGTCCAAGCGGCATATCTGGACTTAAAGCAAACGCCTTTGAGTGCTCTAGATAACTTGGCGCATAAGAAAAAGTCAGCGACTCGCGATTATTGCGAACACTTTGATCAAGCACCCCACATTCAAGGTCTTTGCCATCTATTTGGATGGTAACAAATATTCGTTTTTTTGCCATAACTTTATGCCCTACCTTTTACTTTTGATACCGCGGTGTTTGTACATGACGTGCCCTCCTGTGCTTGATACTGCGGTATTTGTACATGGCGAACACCCCTTAAGATTTCTACGTTACAGAAATGGCGAACACCCCTGTACTTGATGTCATACAGTTTGCGTTTAGTACCGCACCCTTTGCGGAACATCTTCTTCTGCCAGCACTTTGCCCAAAGGCGTCAACAAAGGGTCTGTAGCTTCTGTAATAGTATCAAGC
>CAVEKR010000268.1:0-2090 GCA_963616365.1 Bacteroidaceae bacterium | reverse complement strand
CTGGGGTCAGACTTTGTTGTTTAACTGTCTTTACACTGGGGTCAGACTTGAGTGTAAGAGACACGCCAGCAGGGTGTTCGCCATTAAAACCACTGGGGTCATAAAACCACTGGGGTCAGACCTGATTGCTGCAAAGCTGTTACCTGCAGAAACATTGGGGTCAGACCTGAGTGCTACAGGGAAAAACACCATTGCTAGCGGGGTGTTCGCCAAAATTGTTAGCTTGGCTTATTTGCAAAAAGATTTCGATTTTGAAAAAACTAGATACTTGTAAAGCGCAAAGGGCTCAAAAGCGCTTATAATTAAGGGTAGGCTTTGCTTCATGCTTTTGGTTTTTTGCGATGGACCGATAACAAACTCAAGGGAGCCTTATATTTTAAGTCGTACAGGTATCCTTCTTTGTTGAGGAAGCTGGAAAGCTTAATGCGGGCACCCACCTATTGACAGGTGGGTTCATCCTTGTGCCATAGCATGGGGCAAAGTTTTCTTTACAAAAAACGCTAATGCTAGATAATAGCCATGTTAAATGGCAGTTGTTTTGACGTCGGCTATGCCAAACAGCGGCTGTGCCAAATGACGGACGTGTTGTGCGGCGATTATGCCAAACAGCGGTCATGTCAAACAGCAATCATGTCAAACAGCGGCTACAAACGGCAGCTATTTTGACGGCAGCAAGCGCTTTTTGCAGGTAGACAACCCACAAGACGATAAGAGGTATTTAATTATGAAGGTTCTCATTCCAGAGAAATTTTCGCAAGCAGGTATTGATGTGCTTAAAGAGGCAGGCGTTGATGTTACGTTTCAGCCAGATACAACTCCTGAGCAGCTTTTGGAGATGATTGGGCAATACGACGGGCTGATTGTTAGGTCTGCTACAACTGTTACGCGAGAGGTCATTGAGGCAGGCACTAATCTAAAGATTATTGGTCGTGCAGGCGTTGGTGTGGATAACATTGATAGAGAAGCTGCAACAGAGCGCGGCATAATTGTCTGCAATGCTCCTTTGTCAAATGTTGTTTCTGCCGCTGAACAAACTATGTGTTTGATGTTGGCAGCAGCTAGAAAAACTGCCGCTGCATCTGCTTCTATGAAGGCTGGAAATTGGAATCGTTCTCAATTTGTGGGCTGCGAGCTGCAAGATAAGACGCTCGGCATTTTTGGTACGGGTAATGTCGGCAGACTTGTTGCAGAGCGCGCGCAGGCATTTGGCATGAAAATTATAGGGTATGACCCTTATTGCAGCCCAGCCATGGCGCAGCATTTGGGCATTACATTGTATGACACAATTGATGAGGTTTGCCAGCTTGCAGATGTTATTACTGTTCATATGCCTTTAACGGATGAAACACGCAATATGTTTTCTGATGCTCAATTTGCGCAGATGAAAGATGGTGTCATCATATTAAATGTGGCACGCGGTGGCATTATTGACCTAGATGCGTTGGCAAAATATCTAGAAAACGGAAAAGTCGCAGCTGCTGGTGTTGATGTTTGGGAACACGAGCCCGTCTCAGATTCTCCAATACACAAGTTTGACAATGCGGTGCTCACGCCTCATTTGGGCGCCAGTACTAAAGAGGCGCAAACTCGCGCTGCAACTCAGATTGCAGAATATGTCATTTCTGGGCTTCGCGGAAAAACTGTTGCAACAGTGGTTAACTCTGCTCGAATTCCAGAGGCTGTTATGGAAGAGCTTGGACCTTATATGCCAGTGGCTCAACGTTGCGCAGAGGTTGCTTCTCAAATTTCAAAGGCGGCCATTACAAAAGTCGAGGTCAAGGCATTTGGAGAAATTGCAAAAACCGACACAAAGGTCTTGGGAACAGCGGCTTTAGCTGGTGTTATGACAAAGGGCAGCGATGTTGATGTAAACATTATCAATGCCGAATTTTTGGCTGAACGCCGTGGCGTAACGGTAAGTGTCGAAAGCGATCCGCTGTCTGAGATATATTCAAGCTATGTGGCTGTAACAATTCATTCGGATAATCATGCCATTACTATTGCTGGCACAATTGCTTTAGGCCATGACATGCCTCGTATTATTGATTTTGCAGGTTATAAAGTTGATTTTGTTCCTGAGCGTTATGTTT
>CAVEKR010000267.1:0-2090 GCA_963616365.1 Bacteroidaceae bacterium | reverse complement strand
TTTTCGTGTCCACATGACTTGCAATTCATAATATCCTCCTAATCGGTCGAGGTTTTAGCTGCTTGACAAATCTGCGTCAAGCAAAGTACTTTCGATTATATAGGAAGCCATCTGATATTTTTCTCAAGAGATACACGCTCGCAAAAACAACAATAATTTTCACAGCTTGTCCCACTCTGGCGCATAACCCGCATTATCTCCGCGCTGCCATACTCCTGCGCCCCTGCAATCACGCGCATAGCCATAGCATGTGTTTTAACTTTTTAACAAAGCAACTTAGCGCAAGATTAGCGCAAGGCTAATTTCTTTTCTAGGTAATTTGCATTCACAACCAACCCAATCAACCTACGTCAATTGAATTTCTAAATCGAACACTGTTTCGTTTAGTCTTGCAATATTGTCTCTTATTTTAAGCTAATTTAGCCTTCCAGTAAAACTTTTTTGAAATAGCTGATTTTTGTTGTAGTGTTTTCCTTTCTACTATTCGCTTTCTATTTGAAAGGAGACATTATCATGTCAAAACCCAAAAAGAAACACCTATCAAAAGAAAATAGGGAGGTGATAGAAGATGCCTTACGAGATGGTAGATCAGCTAGACACATAGCTTCAATGATTGATGTTGCACCATCTACTGTAACGCGTGAAGTTAGTACGAACAGAACAGTTAGAGAGCCAAAAAGAAAACGTGGCGCTAATCTAGCTGTTAGGTGTAAGCATTACTCTGAGTGCAACAAAAGTGGCTTTGCTTGTGAGGGCTGTTCAACTAGGCTCACAACCTGTAAGCATTGCAAAACTCGCAGTTGCATTGATACTTGTCCAGATTTTGAGTTGAAAATGTGCCCAACTACACAGGAGTGGCCATATGTTTGCCCACCAAATTGCCCAAAGGCACGACATTGCACTTATCCAAAGTGTCGCTACAGTGCATATGATGCAGATGAAAAGTCTAGAAAACGCCTTGTTTCATCTCGTGAGGGAGTAGACATTTCACCTGATGAACTGGAGAAAATGAAAGAGATTGTCATTCCCTTAATCAAACAAGGGCAAAGCTTTGAAGCAATTTGGCTTACTCATTCAGATGAGCTGCCTTGTGGCGTAAGAACTGCCTATTCTTATCAAGAAAAGGGGCTTTTTGGCTTAGCAGACCCGCATTTGCCTCGCAAAGCCCGCATGAAAAAGAGAAAAAGGAAAAAAGAGCAGCATAAGCAGCGCATTAATCGTGATGGGCGCACTTATGATGACTTCACAAAACTTCCTTTAGATGAGCAGGTTAAAGTGGTGCAATGTGATTCAGTTGAAGGTTATAGCAACAATAGCCATGACATTTTAACCATGCATATTGTCTCTCGAGCATTTCAAATTTACCTCTATAAGGAACATGCAGATAGCGATGCCACAGTGGCACATCTTGATGCTATAGAGCGCCTGCTGGGCTCTCCTGAAGCATTTAGCGATGTATTTGGCGTGCTTTTGTGTGATAGAGGTGTGGAGTTTGATGATTGGGAAAATATGGAGCGCTCATGCCTTGTTGAAGGTAAAAGGCGTTGCAAGGTCTTTTATTGCGATGCAATGAATTCTAATCAAAAATCACAAGCTGAAAGAAACCATGAGCAGCTAAGACGAATATTGCCAAAAGGTCAAAGCGATTTTGACAAGCTTAGCAAGCGTGATGTTGCGATGTGCTGCAATCATGTTAACTCATATCCCAGCGCCTCTAGACAGGGTAAATGTGGCTTTGATATGCTTGGGACGTTAATACCAAAAAAGGTTTTAAGAAAGCTTGGTTTTAAGAAGGTTAACCCTGATAGAGTTGTTCTTAAGCCAGACCTTGTAGCCCATGCAGTAGAGATTTAGAGAAGTTAAAGAATAAAGCTTTTTTATAAGCCTAGTGTTGCGTTAAGTCTTTCAATTCAAAAAACGCTAGGCTAGCGTCAGCGTGCCCAAATTCAGTAGAAAAAATCCAAGTTTGCAATTTTGAATCTCTAAAATGTCCCAAAATGCCTATCTTGAAGAGGTAAACGCAACACTTTTTGCAGAAACTGCAAGAGAAAACGCAACTGTTGCGTTTAGCTTTGCAGTGTTTTACTTAC
>CAVEKR010000266.1:0-2091 GCA_963616365.1 Bacteroidaceae bacterium | reverse complement strand
TTTCAAAGCTTGCAGGTCATCGGTTAATGCCATAATTTCTCTCTTTCGTTATTTGCTACTTTTATCATAATAAGTTTAATAAGCTATCTTAACAAAAAGCTCAATATAGCTCAACTGTTACGGTGCGCAGGACTGAATTGTCTCCAAGGGTCTTGCCAATGCTGCCATCATATTTTTCTGTGAGCTTCCAGGTTTGAGGAGCTTGGGTCTGACCCGTTTGTCCTGTAAAAAATGCCGCATTGAGATTTGGATTTTCGCCGCCTTCTTGTGCCTTGGCATCATTTATGCAGGTCGGTTTTTCTTGCTGGCTTAGCGCTGCCGTATTTGCAACACCTTGCTTTATGCCACAAGCAATCAAAAAGGATACGGGCAAGGTTTTATCTGCAATAAGCTGCTCAAAGCTTGCGTCTGCCACATGCATGGCATCTAGGTCTGCCATGCAATACACATATACAAGCGCATCGTTTTCATCTAGACCAAATGCCAAAGTGCCAATATTTGTATTTTGCGAATCAAATAAATTAGCATGTTGAAGGCTCACAAGTGCAGGAATTTCTGGGTCGTTTGACTCAGATTTTTCTCCATTCAAAACAATGCGCTTGTCATATGCACTCACAAGGTCTGAAAGCGGTTTGCCAAAATATGCAGCAAAACTTGGGAGCGCGTCTTGATTTATTGGAGAAAATTTGGCAGTTTGCGTGCTTTGCTCATCAGATGTAAGCGACGCGTTGTCACTTGTTTGAGAATTGCTATTCAGAAAAATTGCCGTGCCAATGCCTGCAATAGCCAAAATAACCAAAAGCGCAATAGCGATTATCAAAATGCGCTTTAGACTTTGGCGACGCTTTATGATTATTTCTTCTTGGTCGAGCTCTTCATTTTTAGCTGTGTTTTTGTCTGTGCTTTTGTCTGCGCTTTTACTTGCACCGCTCTTATTTTTTGAGCTCTTTGAGGACGCCTTGTCTGAGGCGTTCTTATCTTTTTGCACTTTAGAAATTGGGCTGGTAATATCTGAAGCGGCAATAGCGTCTGCGTCTGCTGTGTCCGCGCCAGCGCCTATACCAGCAGCGTCTATCCCATCTTTGCTGTTAAGGCGCTCGTTTTCTGTAAACAAATCGCTAGCTTTTTTAGAAATGATAAGCCGTCTAGAAGCATCTGCTACCTCTAGCTTATCTTGGCTCTTTTCTTTTGCGCCTTGCTTGCTATCTTCTTTTGAGCTTTGCTTGCCGTCCTCTTTTAAGCTTTGCTTGCCGCCTTCTTTTGAACTTTGCCCCTTAGCCTTAGAACTCTGCCCTTTGCCTTTTTGGCGAACACTCTTGAACTTTTCAGTATCTCTACTTGCAGGATTTTCTTGCTTGAGCGACATCAAGATTTTTTCAACATCGCTATTTCTCTTTTCAGCGCCTCTATCTGCAGAATCTGAGTGCGCAGAATCTGAAAACGAAAAATCAGAAGACGAAACTTTTTTTTCAAGATTTTCTTTAGAATGTTTGCCTAGATATTCTTTAGAGTGCTTACCAAGAGAACGCTCATCGCGCTCTTTGCTCTCATGGGCTTTGTCCTCATAGTCTCTGTCCTCATGATTTCTAGACTCATGACGCTTAAGTCCAGCATTAGCGCTATGTTTTCCCAACGTATACGATGTACTTTTATCATCCATAATATTTGCTCACACAAAAAACCTTACTTGTAAAAACTATACAAAATGAAACCAATAATTTAGAATATACAAAATAACAGCAGCTAAAACCACAAATGCCAAAGCGGTAATCAGCTTTTGCCCAGCCTTCATAGGGACATCGTCCTCATCACTTGAGCTGGCGTCCTTTATTTTTTCAGCCTTATTTCTGTTGACCTCATTATTTGAAGCGCCCTGTCTAGAAACGCTTTGTCTAGGAGCGTTTTGTGCACTCGAAGCGCTCCGCTTACCGGAAGCATCTTGCGCACTCTTTTCATCCAAGTTTTTCCTAGTTTGAGCAGCAGCTTTTTTCATTGCCGCATCAAGGTCATTGTCAGAAAAGTCATCGATATGTGAAAGTTTTGCCATAATCTCCAAAGTGCATTTCTATTAGGGTGTTCGCCATTAAAATC
>CAVEKR010000265.1:0-2098 GCA_963616365.1 Bacteroidaceae bacterium | reverse complement strand
TATATTAAAAAACGTTCGTATAATTCTGATGCCACAGATGAGCAAAAAGAAGCAGCAGATGGCACAGTGGCTGAAATGCGCGAATATGTTATCAAGGAGCTCATCAAGAATAAGGCCGTTATAAATGAGGCCGACGAGAAAGGCTATACGGTAAGCGATGAGGAGCTTGACGCTTATGTGGAAGAAAAGCGCACGGAATACGAGTCCACTTATGCCTCTGGTATGTCTGGCACTTTTGAGAGCATTTTGCGCCAGATGGGATACAAGAGCGTGAGTGCTTTTAGAGAGGCCTCGATTGATACGCTCAAAGAACGCAAGGTAGAAGAGGCTGTTACAGGCAAAAATGATTCTGCAGACGACTTTGATGAGGACGCGTGGAAAAATCACAAGCAGGAACTTTATGATAATAGCGACGTTCACATTAACGACAAGCCAGATAATTTGAGCTATGACCCAGATTCTTCAAGCTATAAGGCAGATGACAGCTCTACAAGCAGCTCAGATACCTCATCTGATACATCGACAGATAGCACTAGTACTGATGGCACGGATGGCACGGATGCGAGCGCGGATGGCACCAGCGATGGCAGCGCCACGAGCACTGACGGCAGCACCGATGGCACGTCAACAGAAGAGGGAACAACCTTTTCAATGTAGCTTTTAGTTTTTCTTGAAGCCTTTCAGTAAACCTTAATCGGAGCTGGGAGGCTTCAAGTTTTTTTAGTTTCTAAAGTGATGTGTGGGGCGTGCGAATATTGCGGGAGCCTGCGCGTAAAGTTAGAGTCCGCTAAAGTGCACAACAAAAGAGGTGAATAGTACCAATGTACAGGAAAAAGACGGTCGAAGATATTGATGTAGCGCATAAGCGAGTGCTTGTGCGTGTAGATTTTAATGTGCCGCTTTATAACGGCATTGTTACTGATGACACGCGTATTAAAGAGGCGCTTCCTACCATTAAATATCTTGTCGAACACGACGCGCGCGTCATTGTTGCAAGTCATTTGGGCAGGCCAAGTGGTGGCGGCGCCTTTGAGAGCGAATTTTCTATGATGCCTGTGGCTGTGCGTCTAATTCAGCTGCTTGGACAGCCTGTTACCGTTATAGGCGGTGCCGATGTTGCAGGAGAAGATGCTCTAGCTGCTTCTTTGGCGCTTAAAGACGGGCAGGTCATGATGGTAGAAAACCTGCGCTTTGACGACGGAGAAAAGCAAAACAACGTAAGCTTTGTTCATAGGCTTGCAAGTCTTTGCGATGTTTGCGTAAATGACGCTTTTGGTGCAGCTCATCGTGCGCATGCATCTATTTCAGGTGTTGAGCAGGTTGTTCCTTCTGTTTCTGGATTTTTGCTTGCTAAAGAGGTCAATACTTTAAACTCCATGCTTTCAAATCCTGAGCACCCATTTGTTGCCATTTTGGGTGGTAGTAAGGTCTCAGATAAAATTGGCATCATCAAAAACTTAATGAACGTGGCAGACAGCATTTTAATTGGCGGAGCTATGGCTTTTACCTTCTTGTCTGCGCTGGGCAAAAAAGTCGGCACTTCAAAAGTAGAAACTGATGCCATCAACATTGCAAAAGATCTTCTTGACCTGGCTCAAAAAAAGCAGGTAGAACTCCTTGTTCCAACAGATGCCGTTTGTGCAGAAGCCTTTATGCCAATAGCTGAGCCACATATTTTTAGCGTCGACAAAATCCCAGATAACATGATGGGCCTTGATATTGGACCTGAAACGGTGGCACTTTACGAAAAACACATAATGGCTGCTAAAACAGTGTTTTGGAATGGTCCCATGGGCGTTTTTGAGTTTGACAATTTTGCAAAGGGCACAAAAGATGTGGCCTTGGCTGTTGCAAACACGCAGGCACAGACTATCATCGGCGGGGGAGACAGCGTGGCTGCCATCAAAAAATTTGAACTCCAAGACAAGGTCGATTTTATTTCTACTGGTGGAGGCGCTTCTATGACTTTGCTGGAAGGAAAGCCCCTGCCAGGCGTTGAGTCTTTGCTTGATAAGGAGGACTAAAAGATGTTTGGTGCTTCTAAAAAGAAACGTGCGGGCGCAGCGGCTGGTGCTGGTGCGGCTGATGCTGGCAATAA
>CAVEKR010000264.1:0-2102 GCA_963616365.1 Bacteroidaceae bacterium | reverse complement strand
AACATCGACATTGCCTGGGTGCCAGGAGCTTTTGAAATTCCTGTGATAGCCAAAAAACTTGCTTGCAGCAAAAAATATGATGCCGTCATAACTTTGGGCAGCGTTATTAGGGGCGCTACCAGCCATTATGAGGCAGTAGTCAACGAGGTAAGCAAGGGCGTTGCCACAGTCAGCCTAGAAAGCGGCGTTCCTGTCATTTTTGGGGTGCTCACCACAGAAAACCTTGAGCAGGCAATAGAGCGCGCAGGTTCTAAGGCGGGAAACAAGGGTGAACAATGTGCTCAAAGCGCCATCGAGATGATAAACCTCATCAAGCAAATTGACGCTAAATAAAGCGCACAACAAACGCGCACACAAATAAGATACACAAAAGGAAACATGATGAAACAAGCAGCTCAAAACATCAAATTACTTTTTGATTTTGATGGAACACTACATAAGACAGATGAAATTTATGCTCCAGCCTTTCACTTTGGGCTTGACTACCTTATCCAAAAGGGTCTTTTGGATGAAAAAGATACCCCAACAGATAAAGAAATTGGCTTCTTTTTAGGGGTTCAAGCAGGCGATGTTTGGAAGTCCATTGCCCCAAATGTTGAAGAAGAAGAGCGCCAAAAGGCAGCACAGATTGTTCGTGAGAAAATGCGCGAATCAGTAGAGGCAGGACATGCCAAGCTTTTTGATGGTCTTGCTGAGACCCTAGATGAGCTGCAAAAAGAGGGATACACCCTAGTGTTTTTGTCAAATTGTCACCACCACTACATGGAGACTTTTAGAAAAGCACTCAATTTGGATAAATGGTTTGAGCACTTTTATTGCGCAGATGATTATGGCTGGAAAACAAAGAGCAAGGTTTTTTCTGAAGATGTTGCAGCCGACCTATCTCTACCTGAGCTTTCTTTAAAGCAGCAATTTATCATGATTGGAGATAGAAGCTATGACATGGATGTTGCAAAAGATAGCGGATTATTCTCAATAGGGTGTGCCTATGGTTTTGGAAAGCCAGAAGAAATTGAACATGCAAGCATTATTGTCAATAGCCCAATAGAGCTTTTAGGTGCTGTGCATGAACTAACAGAAAAAATGGGCTAAACACTCTCTAAAATAGCAGCAACAATTTTGGATGGCATGTAGCTGTCTGTTTGAATGGCTGCTTCTAAGCTATATTGCTCAACAACGCTACCTGCAATAACCCCACAAGCAACAATTTTTACCTGCTTAAATATGCTCTTAATGTCTGAGCCAAAATTTGCCTCGAGCAGCTTAAATACAGCATGTGCAAGCTGGGCATCAGGAAGTATCAGCATGTCAATTGCCTCATCTTGCAAGGCATCGCAAAAGGTCTCTGCGATTTTTTCTTCTGCTTTAATTTGAGTTTTGCTTAAGTCCTTGATTTTGTATTCGTCCTTGCCGCGTTCGCTCAAAAAAGAAGCAACAGACACCTTAAACACGCTGGCGTTTTTATGCTGAAGCTCTTCTATAAGGGCATCTTGTTTATCCTCAACGCAAGCAATAGCAATGTTTTTGGTAAAAAGCGTGTCTTCTTTTTTCCAAGCGCTGCTGCACGCCGCAGGTCCAACCATCAAAAGCACAGAAGAATCTGCTCCTGACCTCCTAGCCGTACCTGCAATTTCATGCAAAGTGCCAGAGCAATATTTGAGCAACGGGCTTTTTTTGTGGTAAAAAACAGTCGCAGAAACCCCAGCTGCAGCACCCTTTTCTTGCAGGTGCGCACACACTAGTGGCAGCTTTCTCATGTCAACTTGAACGCAAAGCGTGTTTCCATCTATAACAAGAGCAGCTAAAGCCTGCCAATTAGGCTCTACAGCAGGTGATTTGTCATTATCAGAAAGTTCGATAAAAGTACAGGCACATTTGCGCCTGTCCCCCATCAAAAAGACGCCACTAAAGGCTGCTGCCTGCAAAAATGACATGAGGCAGCCGTGATTTTCGGCAATAAAAGGCGTGAGTGCTGCGTTTTCAGCTGCGCTCCTCGTCGTCTGTGTAGGTGTTGTATTCTGTGTCATTATTATAAGTGCTGCTTTTCTGTTGTTGATTCAAATATAGCGCTTTCCGCTACGCTTTCCGCCGCTCTTATAAAT
>CAVEKR010000263.1:0-2105 GCA_963616365.1 Bacteroidaceae bacterium | reverse complement strand
AAAGACGGTGCTCTAAGACGCTATGGCAAAATTCGCAGCGTAGTGTTTCACCCAACAAAACCGCTGGCACTTGGCGTTATTGTAAAGCGCCCAGACATTTTGTGGATGTTCAAGCGCAAAAGCAGGTTTGTCTCTTTTGACAGACTTGATGCTTGTAGCAACGGCTATGTTATCACAGATACGTCAGATGCTTTTGACAATGCTGCCTGCAAACGCTTGGGCGTTGATTACGACGAATGCCTGCTTTGGGACTATATGCCCTGCGTTAACGAGGCAGGGGATAGTCTAGGCGTTGTATCTTCTGTCTCTTTTAGCACAAAAACCTATCTTGTAGACCACATAGATATTTCAAGTTCTGCAGGCGAGCGCATGCTTGTAGGCTCGCGAAACATTGATGCAGACCATATTAAAGGCTACAAGGATGGCGCTATTGTGGTTGATGTTGATTATGAGGACATTAAACCACAAGGCGGAATTGCAGCAGATGCTGGAAAAGCTTGGGTAAACACCAAGAAAAAGGCTTCTGATGTGCGAAAAAGCACGGACGAGAAAGCAACCAAGTTTGCAGATACGGCAGGGGATAAAGCAGAAGTTGCAGGTAAAAAGGCTGCCAAGCAAGTAGGCGCTTGGGGTAAAATGTTTAAAGACTTTAAGAGCGAATACGACAAGGCAAATAAGGGCAAATAAGAAAGTGACACGGGTGTTCGCCCGCAAAAAGCTAGCCTAAGTGTCAATAAAAAGCCAGCTTAAGCGCCTACAACAAGCGCCAACAAGCAACAACAAGCGCCAACAAAGCAAAAAAACGACAAAACAAGGGCTAATAAAATAAGGAGCATAGCGCAATATGAAGTTAAATCCTGTTGTTATTATTCCAACGTATTGGGCAAGTAAACGCAGCAAAAATGTGGCTGGAAACAGATTTACGCTCGATTCTATGAGCGCAGGTCAGGCTGTTTATGACCACATGACTCCGATTGATAAGCAGGGTGAGCTGCCGCGTTGCTTGTCAAGTCTTCGTGATGTTGTGGGCGTGAGCCATGTTATCTTGCTTGTTGTAAGCGATTCTGGAATAGAGACGCAGGCTGCAGATAAGGTGCGCGCTATTGCTTCTGGGTTTCCGCAGCTAAACACTACCGTTATTGGCGCTGCAGAGCTCAAATACATTCATAGGCGCATGCAACAAATGAATATGGGCGCTTTTGTTAACGCGGCCACTTTGTCAGGTTATGGTGCAATCCGCAACTTAGGGCTGCTTGCTGCCTCTATTTATGGACATGACACCGTTGTTTTTGTAGATGACGACGAGATAATCACAAGCCCTGACTTTTTGGAGCGCGCTGTTTATGGGCTGGCTATGAAAACGCCCGATGGCTCCATTATTACTGCTAAAACAGGGTTTTTCTTAAACAGAGACAACGATTATAAAGCCCCTGCCAATAAGAGTTGGTACAATTCGCGCTGGAACAAGTCAAAGGACTTTAACGCCTACATCAAAAAGGCAATTTCTGGTCCTAGGTTATCGCAGGCACAGGTTGTTTGCGGGGGTTGTATGACTCTTCACGCAGACGCTTATGGCAGCGTGGCATTTGACCCGTGGATTACCCGCGGAGAAGACCTCGACTACCTGTTTAACCTGCATATGTATGGCATGTCAATTTGGTTTGATAATCAATATTTCTTGCGCCATTTGCCACCCATAGAATCCGAGAGCGCTTCTAGGTTTGAGCAGGATGTTTATCGCTGGTTTTATGAGAACAGAAAAATCGAATTTGCCAAAACTCAAATCGACTTAATGCAGGTAGACCCCAATGCGCTAAAGCCCTATCCTGGCTCTTGGCTCACGAGCAAGATAAACAGGCGCGCCCGCATTACGGCGTATCTGCGCGCCATTGGGCACAAAGAGCACGCCACCTATTGGCATATTGGAAATTCTGCACGCAAGTCTGCCAGCGAATACGCTCGTAAAAATTGTTCAAACTACTTTGAGTTCCAGCACAATTGGCCTCAGATTGTGCGTGGCATGTGGGATTATAGACCTCTTGCCAGCCAGCTTGAAACAATGCACTCTGTTAGTGCAACCAGCAATTTTACGGGGCGTTTTACCC
>CAVEKR010000262.1:0-2123 GCA_963616365.1 Bacteroidaceae bacterium | reverse complement strand
ATCATACAATAATGCGCTTGAATTGTAAAGGTGACGAAGGTGGTTTAGGTGGCGAACACCACGGTGCGTTGTAAAGGTGGCAAAAGGCGGGCGAACGCCTTAGTTGTTGTGGCGCGTTTTATGGTGAACACCCTGAAAGTTGCGTGCGAGCGTGCCCTCATGGTGTGAGTTAGCTTCTGCTAACTTGTAGACAGGCAAGTGCTATTAGGCGTCTATCTTGCCGCGCAGAATTTGCTCGAATTTGCTTAATTTCCTGCTATCATGTAGGGAGTTGCGCGTTTGCGCTTGTTTAAAAGTGCTGCTTGTCAGCAGGGCGTTCACTCTTATTAAGCTGCTTGCCAGCGGGGTGTTCGCCATACTTAAGAGCAGACCTAGAAGTAGCATGGTGTTCGCCATTAAAACGCATCTCTGCCAAACGGGGTGCTTCGCATTACACTTGCTGCTGTCATTTTCACATTTTTAATAATGGATTTTTTGTGTATTTCGTGGCGAATTTTCAATATTTCTTCTGATAGATTTCCCATATTTCGTATGATGATTTTCCAATATTTTTGCAGATTGCCACAAATCAGCAGTTAGAAGTGGTAAAATTTTATGAGTTCAGTGCAAGGCTTTAAAGGCTTTAATGGCTTCAATATAGGGCTGCACCATGAGACCGCGACACCATGAGACCGCGACACCATGAGACCGCGGCATGTAATCTCGGCATAAGGCTGTGCTACGAGACCTCGGCATGAGACCCCAACACAAAGCTGTATCATGAGACCGCGACACCACGAGATCTTAGTATAAAGCCGCAACACGAGACCTCAACATAAGACAATAACAAAAAAGGAAACGTATATGAAGTATCTTCCCCGCATTTATGATGATATACTTGCTGCACGTCTTCGAGCCACTGATGCCATTTTAATTGAAGGTCCAAAATGGTGTGGCAAGACAACTACAGCAGCTCAGCAAGCCGCTAGTGTTCTTTATATGCAGCAGCCAGAAACAAAAGAGATGAATATTTCTTTAGCAGAGATAAGCCCATCTTCACTTTTAGCAGGAGATACACCACGTCTTATTGATGAATGGCAATTAGCGCCTGCGCTTTGGGATGCTGTGCGTTTTGAGGCTGATAAACGCCAGCAATTTGGGCAATTTATCCTTACTGGCTCAACTGTTCCTCCAGATAAAACCAAGATTAGCCATACAGGTACTGGTCGTATTGGTCGCATGCGCATGAGAACTATGAGCCTTTTTGAGTCAAAGGAGTCAACGGGTGCTGTATCGCTTAAAGATTTGTTTTCAAATAAAGGGCTTACCATAGCAAATAATCCAAATGCTTCAATTGAAAAAGTCGCCTATTTTGTTGCGCGTGGCGGCTGGCCTAGAAGTGTGGGGCAAGACAAAGAGGTTGCCTTGCAACAGGCAAACACTTATCTTGATGCAATTGTGGATATTGATATCTCTGCTGTTGATGGTATAGATCGCAGTCCTGAGTTTGCGCGAAGCATTATGCGCTCATATGCTCGTTATGTTTCCTCTCAAGGAAAAATTAGTCAAATGGTTGCTGATTTGAAACATTCAGATAAAGACCCTGGCAAATATGCAGTAAGAAGCTATCTAGAAGCTCTGCAAAAATTATTTGTTATAGAAGAACTCCCTGCATGGAATCCAAATTTACGCTCAAAGTCTGCTATTAGGACAACAAACACCCGCCACTTTGTTGACCCTTCAATTGCTGCTGCTGCTTTGGGCGTTGATGCAGATGGACTTATGGGCGACCTTGAAACATTTGGGCTGCTCTTTGAAAGCCTCTGCATTCGCGATTTGCGCAGTTACATGGATGCGCAAAATGCTTTTGTGTCGCATTATCGCGACAGCAGCGGTCTTGAATGTGATGCTGTTGTTCACCTTCGCGATGGCAGATACGGGTTAATTGAGATAAAACTTGGCGGTGATACTCTTATTGAGCAAGGTGCAAAAACCCTAAAAAAGCTTGCCGAAACTATCAATGTTGACAAAATGGGTAAGCCTAGCTTTTTGATGGTTTTAACTGCTGCTACTCAAATGAGTTATCCGCGCAAAGATGGGGTCTACGTTGTTCCTATTGGCGTTTTGGGGCCATAATGGCTATG
>CAVEKR010000261.1:0-2126 GCA_963616365.1 Bacteroidaceae bacterium | reverse complement strand
ATGCGATGCTAACGAGAGCCTGCTCACAGGAGAAAGCAAGCTCATTCCAAAAGCAGAAGGAGACAAACTCTTAAGCGGCTCTTTTATCAATTCTGGCAAGGTCTATGCGCGCGTCATCCACGTTGGAGCGCAAAACTACGCGGCAAAAATCTCTGCGGAAGCAAAAAAGCACAAAGCAATAAATTCAGAGATAATGCGCAGCTTAAACAAGCTAATCAAGTTTGTAAGCTGCATAATGTTTCCAATCGGCGCGGCCCTTTTTGCCACAGAGCATTTTCTGTCACACACAGAACTTAACAGCGCAATCCTTTCAACCGTATCTGCGCTGGTAGGCATGATACCAGAAGGGCTCATCCTGCTCACCTCCACGGTCTTGGCGGTAGCCGTGGTGCGCCTTGCACAAAGCAAAGTGCTGGTCCAGCAGCTATATTGCATCGAAACGCTGGCGCGCGTTAGCGTCTTGTGCCTTGACAAAACTGGTACAATAACCACGGGAAATATGGAAGTTTGCCAGATTTGCACAATTGATGGGCAAGAAATCTTACTCGATGATTGTTTAATGGCGAACACCACACCAGCTAGCAATCCAACGGATAGCAGTCCGGCGGATAGTAATCTAGCGGCTGGGGCTTTATTAGGTGCAAATACCAGCACAAATACTGGCACTAATGCAAACACGCCGCAAGCTCAAGAGGTAATACAGGCTTTTGCCTCTTTGGCTCACGCAGACAAAGATCCAAACGAGACCTCTCTTGCCATAAAGGCGCATTTTAAAAATTTTAAAAGTTTTAAAAATAAGGAACAGAGCCAAGCAATAATCGAGCCCAAAACCTCAACAAAAAGCATCCCCTTTAGCTCAGACAAAAAGTTTTCAGGCGCAACCTTTGACGACGGAAGCTCCTACGTCATGGGCGCTGCGCAATTCGTTCTAGACGAGCAAGCCTTCAAAGAAATAGAGCCCCAAGTGCAAAAACTTGCTGCAAAATCCCGCGTTTTGTTGCTTGCAAGCGTGGACGGTTTTGACAAAGACGGCAATATAATTGGCACGCCAAAGCCACTTGGCTTTATTGGTATTCGCGACGAAATCCGCCCAACAGCAGCTCAGACCATCAATTACTTTAAGGAACAAGGAGTGCGCGTCATAGTCATTTCTGGCGATGACCCGCGTACGGTCTCTGGCATCGCACAAAAAGTAAACATCAAAAACGCGGACAAATTTGTTGATGCAACCACTCTAAAAACAGATGAAGACATAGAAAAAGCCCTGCTAGACAACTCAGTTTTTGGCAGAGTAAAACCAGAGCAGAAAAAAGCCTTTGTGCTGGCGTTGCAAAAGCAAGGTCACAGCGTTGCCATGACAGGCGACGGCGTCAATGACACGCTGGCGCTTAAGGCATCGGATTGTTCTGTGGCAATGGCGGCAGGCTCGGATGCGGCACGCAACGTGGCACACCTTGTGCTGGTAGACAACGATTTTGCGTCCATGCCCAAGGTCGTAGCAGAAGGCAGGCGCTCCATAAACAACCTGCAGCGCTCGGCCTCGCTGTTTTTGGTCAAAACCTTACTGTGCATTTCTACAGCGCTGCTCTTTATATTCCTGCCTTGGCAATATCCGTTTCAGCCCATACAGATGACTTTTATCAGCGTTTGGACAATCGGCATCCCGTCGTTTGTGCTGGCACTAGAGCCAAACAAAGACCGCATAAAGGGGCACTTTCTAGAAAACGTCATCGTAAGAAGCATTCCTGGGGCCTTTGTCTCCATGTGCTCCATTTTGGCTGCTTGCGCATTCGGTTATTGCGCCTTTAACCTAGACTACGAGCAGGTCTCGACCCTTTGCGTGCTCCTTGCAGCATGGACAGGCGCAAACCTGGTCTTCAGGCTCTCAATCCCGTTTACTCCTATTCGCGCAGGTCTGCTCTGCATAATTGTTGGAGGCGCCATTTTGGCATTTGCCTTCTTGCCGCGCCTATTTGTGCTTTCTGCGTTGACGCCTGAAATGGTCATACTGCTAATAATCATCGGCGCGCTCGGTGCCATTATCTTTCATTTCTTTTTCTGGAAGCTTGACATTTGGCACGACAAACGCCAAGCTCAGCTCGTCTAATATTATGGCGAACACCACA
>CAVEKR010000260.1:895-2134 GCA_963616365.1 Bacteroidaceae bacterium | reverse complement strand
AGCCCACAACTTGAAAGCGTAATATGGCGTGCCCCTATGCCTAAATAATCCTCATTATTCATAAGGCGCAACGCATTAAGGGCTGCCTCATAGTTTGCAAATGGCTCTCCTTGACCCATAGCTACCACATTGCTCACGCGCATGCCAAAATCCTTTTCTACAAGGCAGACTTGGTCAAACATTTCTCCGCAGGTTAAATTTCTGGCAAAGCCGTTTTGACCAGTTGCGCAAAAAATGCAGCCCATTGCACAGCCTGCTTGTGTTGAAAAGCAAACAGTCAAAGAGTTAGAGTTTTTGTTGGCACTTGGAATGCCGACTGCCTCAACGCAAACATTATCTGAAAAAGAGATTAAGTATTTTCTTGTTCCATCTTTTGATTCTTGCTTTGTTTTTATTTGCGAACACCCTAATACAAAGCGTGCCTTTAGCTGTTCACGCAGGGCTTTAGAAAGATTGCTCATTTTTTCAAAAGAACAGACATGCTGCTTATAGAGCCACTCAAAAATTTGGGTTGCCCTAAATTTTTTCTCTCCCATGTCTGCCAACAGGTCTGTAAGCTGCGCTTTTGTTAGGCTTTTGATGTCAATTTTTTTATTTTGTACTGTGGTGTTCGTCATAATATTTTGCTCTATCTGCTCTATCTTTAACTCTGTCTTTTGTTTTTTGCTAATCTTGCCATAGAAAATAATAGCAGAAAGCAAGTGTGCTGTTAAATCTTTAAAGATTTTCAAGAGCGACGGTCTCTCCTGTATCAATGTTTATCAATATTTAGCATGCTATCATCAAAAGTTTTTCAGTATGTCTACAGTGTGATAAATGTAAAAAGAAGAGCGCCTTTATAAACTATAATGAACGTTATTGTTTAGCTGCGCTGTAAATACGCTGTTAATGCAGTGATGCATGTAAAACGGCAAGGGCATAGAGGCGCAGACAGGCTCAAAGAAAAGAGCGTGGAGGCACAGAAAGGCTCAACAAATAGCCAATATTAGGGCTAGAGCCAGCATATAGTAAAAAGTAAAAGAAAGTAATAATAAAGGAGTTATTATGATTGAAACTAAAGCTTGTGACCCTGCAAAAACGCACGTTACCGTGCTTGACGGAGGCAACGGTGGGGAGCGCGAAATTTCGTTTGTTTCAGGTGCAACTTGTGTGAGCGCCTTAAAAGAGCAGGGGTTTCCTGTTGTAGAAATTGATACTGCGAGCCCCAATTTTATCCAAGACCTTATTGATAGCAAGCCC
>CAVEKR010000260.1:0-885 GCA_963616365.1 Bacteroidaceae bacterium | reverse complement strand
TTCAAAGCTATGAACAATAAGTGCGTTGTCAAGCCTTCTAGAGAGGGTTCTACCATTGGCATCAAAGTGGCGCACAGCGCGCAAGAGCTTGACGAGGCAATGAAGGAAGCCTTTAAGTATGATAAAGAAGTGCTGGTAGAGGAGTTTATCGAAGGCACTGAAGTAACAGTTGGTGTGCTTGGAAATGACAACCCAATGCCGCTTCCTGTTATTGAGATTGAAGTCCCTGAGCGGACAGATCATTATGATTATGAGTCCAAATATAAGTCAGGGGATGAAGGCGGCGCTAAACACATTTTGCCTGCTCGCATAAGCGAAGAGCTGACCATGCAATGCAAAATGTTTGCTTTGATTGCCTACGGTGCGCTTGGCTGCCAAGGCATGGCTCGCACTGATTTAATCATTTCTGAAAAGGACAATACGCCATATCTGATTGAGACAAATACCATTCCAGGTATGACGCCTACCAGCCTTTTGCCTGATGCAGCTGCTGCAGAGGGCATTGGTTTTCCAGAGCTTTGCAAGATGCTTATTGAACTGGCACTCGAGAAAAAAGAAAAATAACACAGGTAGCGGGGCTGCTTGTGTTATTTGCTCAGAGTTTTGGTGTTTGCCATGCTTTAGTATGGTGAACACCACGGGCAGCTTGGGGGTGTGTTGAGGGGGTTGCGCTTAGGGCAGACGTGGAGTTTATTATTTGCAAAGTGAGCAGCGTTTAAAGCACGTGTGGTGTTCGCTATGAAAATTACCAAAAGTAAAATAAGAAGTGCACTTTGAACTAAATTAGAAATGAGTGTGGTGTTCGCCACGAAAATTGCCCAAAGTAAGATGAAAAACGCGTTTTAAGTTAAGAGTTAGCTAAGAAATGTGCGCTAAATATAGGGT
>CAVEKR010000259.1:0-2154 GCA_963616365.1 Bacteroidaceae bacterium | reverse complement strand
TCCATAAGCTTTGCGCAAAGCTGTTTAACATGAAGACGCGTATCTGTTGCAACTTGATCATTGCGACTGCGCCCTGTATGGAGGCGCCCCCCAGCTTCTCCAATGTTTTCTGTTAATTTGCGCTCGATTGACATGTGAATGTCTTCATCTGCCAAATCAAAGGAGAACTTATTTGCCTTGATATCTTTTGCAATGTTTTTGAGCCCTGCAATAATTGCGTCTTTGTCCTTATCAGAGATGATTTTTTGCTTGGCAAGCATTTTTGCGTGCGCAATTGAACCTGCAATGTCGCTTTGCCACATTGCCTTATCAATTGGCAAAGACGCACCAAAAGCTTGGGCAAATTCTGATGGACTATCCTGAAAACGCCCGCCCCATAAAGCGTGGTTGGCGTCTGCTTGGTTAATGTTGACGCCCATATGGTTAGCGTCTGCTTGGTTGATGTTGGCGCCCATGTGGTTGGCATCTGCTTGATTGTTATCTGCTGCTTGTGTCATTACTCTTCCTACAGATTTGTGGTGTTATTTGTATCTTGTTGCACCTGCTGCTGCGGGGTCTGCTGAGGAGCGCCCTGCACACCCTGCTGCGCCTGCGGCTGAACGCCACCTTGAACACCCTGCTGACCCTGAACTTGCCCCTGGAACTGTGTTGGAACTGGAATCTGCACTTGACCCTGTGGCTGCGTTTGTGTTGGGTTTCCCTCTTTTTTAATCGAAACGCCCAGCCACACGCAGATTGCAGAAAGAATTATCGAAATTACAGACCCAATTATTCCAGAATCCATGTAAGAAAACTTATCTACCTCGGCTGCTCCAGAATCTGCATAATTTTTAAGATCTTGCAGACTGCTATTTATATCTGAACTAGGGTCAGGAAAGAGTGCAAAAACAGAACCGATAGAAGCAAGCAATAAAATAACAGACACAATCAGACCAATAACCGAAAATACTGTAAACGCCCCCACCTTAGATGCGTTATTAGAACCTCTAATTCCCAAAATCCCAATAATCAAATCGATAATAGAACCTGGTAAAAGTATAATTAGCAGCACAATTAGCAAAATTGCTTCTACAGCGCTTTTATCATGCGTAGAAAGACTATTATTGCCCTCCGTTATGCTAAAAGAAAACGAAGACGCATCTGTAGATTCAAGCAATGCTGCAGCACCAAAAAAGCTAGCAAAGGCAATAAAGAAACCCAATACTGCCACAATAATGAACAAAATGGAAATAAAATGCAATACTTTTTGTTTTGTTGTTCTTTGTCCAACTGCCATGATAAAAACCTTTCTTTTGTTTACTTAATCTAGCTGCGCAATAACTGCTTTTAAGCCTCAATTTGCGCACCACTCAAATTATTATATTGTGCTTAAGTTCTAGAAAAATCAAAGATTAGCAAAATTCGTGATAAAGTCATAAGCGCAAAAATTTTTAGACACAGGTGTTTTGCAAAACATAAATGCGCAACACAAAAACAAAAAAGGAGAACTGTCAATGTCTCAAGAGGACAACAGCATAAAAGGCGCTGTTAAAGCAGGTAAAAATAATGACGAACACCCTAGTGGGCATAATGGCGAACACCTCGCTGAGTTTGAGGGCGAACACCCTAGTAGTGCTAGCAATAATAATGGCGTGCCCCCCGCTGAGCTTGTTGCCAAAGACCACGCTGGGCTTGATGCCAAAAACAACGCTAGCCAAGCTGACAAACAAAATGTTACAGAGCAAAACGTACAAGCAGGCAAGAAGAACTTAAAGCCAGAAATAGACCCTGCAAAAACAAAAAACCCATACTCAAAAGATGGAAAATGGGAAGAAATTAACGGTCTAAACCCAAGTGATCCAGGATATGGCATAATGCTTGAAGAGCTTGAATGGCAGCGCAGACGTCAGCGCAGATACACCTATGTGCTAGCCTTTGAAATATTTTTTGCCGTTATTATTATTGCTACGATAATCTATTTCATTATCACTAGCAACTAGTACATACTTTAAGCAGCAAGAAACATTACCTAAAATATAAAAGCAAAGCCTAAAGGCAAAGTAAACAAAGATAAGGAAGAAAAAATGCCAAAGAGCAACTCACAAAACGCGAGCGCAGAAAGCACCAACGCTGGCGCTAATACAAACACCGCAACAGATACGAGCGCCCAAGCAG
>CAVEKR010000258.1:0-2162 GCA_963616365.1 Bacteroidaceae bacterium | reverse complement strand
ATATACACTTATCATAGGAGCGAGTTTGGTGTTAAGATACGGAGCGCGAAACACAGTATATTTTTGAAAAGAATAAAGAGAGGTAAAGTGAAAGCAATATTTTCACATAGCTCACTGCGTTCATCAACTGCTAGTTCACAGCGCTTAGCACCCGCTAACAGCGCATTATACCCTATTATCCGCGTGCCGCTTTTATCGCGTCTTCCACGCACCGTTCTTTTCATCGGCGCAGCCACTCTCTTAGCCTGCGCAGCCCTCCTCTGCTGCACCGCACTTTCAGGCTGCAAATACTCAGATGTCCTAACCCAACACGTAGAAGACCCAGAAAACGGACAGCTTGACCAAAATGCTGACCCGCTTTATCAAGAATCGCCAAACGCACCTGAAGACACATCAAAAATTTCTGCGCAACTTGCTGATACTCAAGATCGCATTGATGATCAAAAAGAAGACCTGCCAGATTATGATGAAGAAACCCAAAATGAGGAGCAAAGCGACAATTACGAGCAAAAAGAAGACAGCGCCCATGACCAAACAGCAACAAAGGGCAACGAGGCTTCAGATAAAGAAAAAGAAAACTCATCAACTCGCAAAAACGGCAATGATTCTACAAAAAGTGGTAGCAGCACAGAGCAAAGCGATGATGGGCAAGGCGATAACGACTCAAAAGATGATGGCTCTGCCAGCGGAGATGACAGCGGAAACCGCTCAAACACAGATGGCGGCGGCGCTGGAAACAACGCAGCTCAAGTATATGATACAAACGCGACTCCAGAAAAGCTCCCAGAAAACACAGGCACAATTGCTTGTGCTGGACAATACGCAACCCTTGTGCAAATGCTAGCAGGACAAGCTGCAAAAGTGCTAGTAGCTGCTGATAGCGACTGGATATCACGCGTGAGCGACTTTGGAGCTTTTGAACAAGAAGGCACAGAAAGCATATCAATAGGCTGGACAGGCAACGGCTCTGCACAAAACGCAAATGTAGAAGCCATCAAAGCAGCAAGACCAGATGTGGTGCTGGTTGATGGAAGTGTTTCAGACATTCCAGAAGAAGGCAAAACAGAACTTGTAGCACAAGGAGTAAACGTGCTGGTAGTGCCAACGCTTGGCAAGATTTCTACCAAGGATTCTGATATAACAAAGGCAGCCCAGATTGTGGGCTCGCTGCTTGCAAGCGTTACAGGCGGGGTGTCCACCTCTAATGCCGAGACATACATAAAAACGCACGACAGCGTGCTGGAATCGGCGCGCAATGCAAATAATGGAACATATTCCTACAAAATGACAAATGGCACATCTTATGCCTTTATATACCAAGGAGACGACGCAACCACAGGGACGCAAACCTCAAGCCTAGGCAGCACACGCATTACAACGGTTTTTATCGACTCGTTTTTTACGGGTCTTGCCTCTAGCAGCGTTGTTGCAAACCGCCACGTAGGCTCTGCAACGCTTGCGCTAGATGGCAAAACGCTTGATGTCTCAGATGGCATTGGTCTATCGGTTGCCTCTTCTGGCTTTGCGCTCATGGACTACTACCTCCAAAACGCTGGCGTTATAAACAACGCATACAATAACGCAGCTCCCCAGGAGTTCCCCTACGTTATTGCAGCTGGAGATGTGGGAGAAAGCCTACTAGCTGGCAAGCAGACCTCCCAGCGCAACATGCCGTCTTCTTTGTGGTATAGCCCAACTGGCAAAGACAGCGACTTTATAACCGCAGGCGATAGCACCTTCCCAAGCGTCGTTGCAAGGGATGCGACAATAGCCAAAAGCGTTGCAACATCTAGAGCAAAGTCAAACGGCTTTTACAACGTCGGCCAGCATTACGATGTGGCAGTTATGCCAGAAGGCCTTAGCGGCAATTGGGCAGATGGAACGGTCGAAAGCTTCTTGATAGCGCCTTGGGCATTTGGCTACCTATACGGGACCGCTGGCGCATCAAACCAAAGCGCGGCAGATGACATCGTCTCGACCTTCTACAAAAACTTCTACCGCTGCAGCGACAATGCACTGTCCAAGCTAAAGGAGCACGGATATGCACAACAGTACTAGACTAACAATAATGGCGAACACCACGGGCGCTTTTACTCCAATGGTAAGCTCGCCACTACATATAATGGCGAACACCCCACTAGTGTGTTCATCACCATATATAA
>CAVEKR010000257.1:0-2167 GCA_963616365.1 Bacteroidaceae bacterium | reverse complement strand
GAACTTTAAGGCAGATGATGATGATTTTTTGCTTGATTTAGATCGAGCTCTCTATTTGGGAGCAATTAAACGCGGCTTTTTGTTAGACAAGTCTCATAGAAATTACCAGCTGATAGGCCTCCACACTTTTGCAGTTGATCCTCTAAAATAATTTATGTTTGCCCTGCCAGAGGGGCAATTTTTTTGTCAAGTTTTATAATTTTTTCTTGTATATCTGTGTGTATCGTGATACACTAATATTACAGACACACAGACTAGGAGAAAGTATGTATTTAAAGCGTGAAAAAAGAAAAAACGGGCGTTTATATTTATCTATTGCGCAATCTTATAGAAATACCCAAGGAAAACAAACAACCCGAGTAGTAAAAAACTTGGGCTATATAGACGAACTTGAAGAAAAATGGGGCAATAATGCCCTTTCAAAATGCAAAGAGATCTGCGATGAGATGACAAAAGAGTATAAAGAAAAAACGCAACCTCAAGCGCTTAACATTAACCCACAAGAAAAGCTTGATCCCAATAAGCAATACCGTAAAAACATAGGCATTTGTATTCCGCTAGCCTATTACAACGCTCTTGGCATTGAAACAACTATTAGAAATGCCTGCGCAAACCGTAAGTTTAAGTTTGATTGCAATGCTGTTATGCGTCTTTTAGTTTCAGATAGGCTACTTGATCAAAAATCTAAATTATCTGCTTGGGCAAATAAAGATAAATGGTTTTTTAGAAACGAATTTAGCGAAAATGACCTTTATCGCGCACTTGATGTTTTAGCCGATAACAAAGAGAAAATAATTTCTGCCATGAATAGAAAAATCTCAAAAACAGGCATTCGTGATCTAAGTGCAGTTTTCTATGATGTAACCAACTATTATTTTGAAATCGATGCCGAAGATGAACTTAGACGTCGAGGAGTGTCAAAAGAGCATAGGAAAAGCCCGATTGTACAGATGGGGCTTTTGCAAGACAAAGAAGGCATTCCTATAAATTACGGGTTATTTCCAGGAAACACCCCAGATAACCAAACTCTGCTGCCTACCTTGCAAAAGCTAAAGCAAGACTACAAACTAGATCGTGTGGTTTGCGTAGCAGACAAGGGTCTAAACTCATCGCAAAATATAGTGGCAAGCGTTGCAAAAGGAGATGGCTTTGTGTTCTCGCAATCCATTCGCGGTACAAAATCTGATGCTAACCTGCGAAAATGGGCTTTAGATGACACAGATTACAGACAAAGCAAAGATTTTAAGATCAAGTCAAAGCAAGGCTATAAAACAGTGCACCTAAAGGCAAATGATACAGCAGATGGCAAAGCACATGATGAGCAAGTAGAAGTCAAATATGTTGCCTTTTGGTCACGCAAATATGCAGAGCGTGCACGACACGAGCGTAAGCGAGTACTTCAAAAATCGCATGCATTAATTGAAAATCCTGGTGCATATACACGCGCTACAAGCTTTGGCGCCGCAGCTTTTGTAAAAAACATAAGTTTTGACAAAACAACTGGTGAAGTGGTAACTGGACATAACCTAGAGATTGATACAGAAGCGATAAAACGCGCTGAAGAACTTGACGGCTACTACGTTATTGTTACATCAGAAACTCACTGGCCAGATGAAAAAATAGTTAATACATATCGTGAGCTTTGGCGAATTGAAGAGACGTTTAAAGTGACAAAATCACAACTTAAAACCCGTCCTGTATATGTTTGGACTCAAAAGCACATCAAAGCACATTTTCTGATTTGCTATATTGCGCTTTGCATTGCAAGGTTGATGCAACATGCGACTAAACACAAGTATTCTATTCAAGTTATGCTAGATGAACTGGCAAAATTATCTTGCACTAATGCTGGTGCTAACCTGTGGTTATTTGATTATACAAGTGAAGTAATAGCCGATATGTTTAAGTTGCTAGACAAACAACCACCAAACAAATGGGAGCAAACATCACAGATAAAAACCCTGCTTAACAAGTCAGTTAAACCAGTTATGGAGATTGTGTAGACAAAGTTTTCGACACACGGAAAATATTCAAAGAAAACAGCATGTATTACCTGTTCAGAAGGTGTTTTTAGCATTTTTTACTGCAAAAAAAAGGTTATTATACACCAATCTCAATGCAATTCAAGTGTGCCCGTGTGTGCCACATTTTAATTTACACCCCTATT
>CAVEKR010000256.1:0-2195 GCA_963616365.1 Bacteroidaceae bacterium | reverse complement strand
GGCTTTTTCTATCTGCAGGCTTTTTCTATCTGCAGGCTTTTAGTAGCTCGCAAGCTAGATTTTTCACAAATTTGCACACCTACGTGCGCAAATTTGTTCAAAATGACAAAGAAGAACGTGCGCAAATTTGCTCAAAATGACGTCGTATTGAAACATTTTGCCTGTTCAAGATGGGTGTCGACTTGTTCTTCATGAGATTGTAAGGTGATGTTTTGCCTGCTCATGATGGGTGTTAACTTGCTCTTCATGACGAGATAGGCGCACATTTTACCTATCCATGATTGGTATCAAACAGTCAAGTATGAGTCCGCTGCTCACGTGGGAGCACGCCATTAAATCGCTGAAGTCTGACCCCAGTGTTTGCGCAGTTCTGCATGATTGAGCAGTCAAGTCTGACCTCGCTGCTCGCGTGGGGGCACGCCATCATAACGCTTAGGTATAACCCCAGTGCTTGCGCCCACGCAACTGACGCACAAAATAATAAGCAGCCCTGCAACTGACAAACCCGCAGCTGGCGATTATGTAACTTCAATAGAGTAAAAGCAAAGGCGCTCAAAATGGCAAGAAATAGTTTAGGATAGATTAAACGCAAGGAAGGTTTTTAGTGTTACGAGCAATTTTTTGTGGAATATTACGGGGCGTCGCCTTATTTTTAATGCTCTTTTGCATATGTAATTTTATTTGCATTGCAACAGGGCATTTTGTCGTGCCGACCAAATGCATCGTACTCATTTCTGCTCTTCTTATTATAGCCATTGGCGTATACCTGCTCTTTTATCGCTTTGGGGGGCTCGGATTTGGGCGATTTAATACCAAAACGTCCAGCACAGCCCGCGCAGCAAGCCCTCGCGCAGCAAATGCCCGCCTAGCAGGCTCTCGCGCAGCAAGCAACCGCGCAGCAAACACTTACCCAACAAACCCCAACTCAAAGAGCACCCGCACAATATCAGCCCACACAATATCAGCCCGCGCAAAAAGCGGACACGGAATAAGGCGCGCCTTTGGACACATTTTTGCTGTTCTAGCCTTTGGAGCTTCTGCGTTTTTGCTCCCCCTTGCCCTAATTTTTAGCTTTGGAGCAATTGATCACAGAACCCAAGCAGATGCCGCTGTTGTTTTTGGAGCTCAGGTCCTGCCAAGCGGACAGCTCTCAAAAGCGCTCTCTAACCGCATGGACAAGGGCATTGAGCTGTACAAACAAAACTATGTCAAATACATAATTGTTTCTGGCGGAGTAGATGTCGAGGGCTTGAGCGAGGCCTCTTACATGGCAAAATACGCTCGCGAAAAAGGGATTCCAGAGAGCGCCCTAATAATTGATGACGTTGGAGAAAACACAGATGCCAGCATTAAAAACACCTCTAAGCTGGCAAAAGAACGCGGATACAAGTTGCTGGCGGTCAGCAGCTTTTACCACCTCCCACGCATAAAGCTGGGCTACTACATCTATGGCTGCGAGGTCGCAACCGTGCCTTCCATGGCAAATATCAAGGAGGATGACGTGCAGTTTTACATGTTCCGAGAAATTGGCGCATGGTGGGGGTACTGGTTTTATTGCGGGCTTTTAGGCTTTGATCAGCCTCAGATTTAGTTTGGCGAACACCCGTGTGGTGTTCGCCATAAAAATTGTCCGCCACAAAAGAAACCTCCACTGTTCTTTTGGTTGTTGCCATAAGAACAATGGAGGTCTTTGCTGTAAGGATTTGTTGTTTAAAGTGAGGTAAGTTATCTTGGATTTTGTAAAGGATGTTTCTACACTATATGTATATCAAGCTCAAGTTTTAATTGGTCGGTTGTAAATCAAACGGTTGTAAATCAAAACCGTTGTTAATCAAAACGCAGCTTGTGTAAATACTTTGCAGAAAAAAACCTATCACCTTCTTTCTTGTCTTGTTGCGTTTGTTTTCGGTCTTATTTGTATCACCTTCTTTAATATTTGCCGAGTCGCTTTTATTTGCTTTTTCGTTTGAAGCAATGGCGTAATTTCCGAGTCGCTTTTTATTGCCTTTGCTCTAACGAACAATATCCACTATAGAGGCCCATACTGAAAAATCCACAAGCAAAACTTAAAGCTTGCTGAAAATTGAGGGCATTTTTGCTGGTAAAAATATATTTTAGGAAAAAATAAAAGAGTTTGAGTGCGCTAGCACGCTAGGGCGCTAGCACGCTAGGGCGCTAGCACGCTAGGGCGCTAG
>CAVEKR010000255.1:0-2196 GCA_963616365.1 Bacteroidaceae bacterium | reverse complement strand
CGGACACCTCAAAGATCCTGATAGTGCATTAAATGACCCCAATGCAGCAGCTCCAATGATAGGTTCTGCAATTGATGTCCCCTTATCAAAAGAAGACAAGCTGTTAGAGCAATGCGCAGAAAAAATCTTGCAACAGACATCTGAATATGAAAGCTCCCTCAAAAAGCAGGAGACAGAAGATCTTTTGTGGGCAGATGACTTTGGAAAGCGCAATAAGCTTGACTTTCCGCAGCTCTTAGACTCAAAGCACAAGGACCGCTTGGTATATCTAGACTCGGCTGCAACCACAATGCGCTTAGGTGCTGCCCTTGATGCGCAAGACTATTTTGATCGCCATGAAAACGCAAACGTATACCGCGGAGCATATGAGCTTTCTGCGCGCGCGACCTCGAGTTTTAACAAGGCAAGAAAGCGGCTCGAGGACTTTATCAACGCAGACAAGCGCCAGACAATTTATACGTCAAATACAACGACAAGCTGCAATTTAGTGGCGCTCAATTGGGGCGAACACAACATTTGTGCAGGGGATACAATTATTACTACTCTTGGCGAACACCACTCTAATATGCTGCCCTTTTTCATGTTATGCCAGCGCAAAAATGCCGAGCTCATATACATACCTCTCCTAGAAGATGGGCGCATTGACATGAAAGCCTATGAGCAAGCTCTCAAGAAAAAACCAAAGCTCGTATGCGTGGCACACATCGCAAATATGACTGGCATGATAGCTCCAATTCAAAAAATGATAGATGGCGCAAAAAAATGCGGGGCACGCGTGTTAATAGATGCTGCTCAAAGCTTTGCTCACATAAAAATTGACGTGAAAAAACTTGGTGCAGATTTTGTAGCCCTGTCTGCCCATAAAGCATATGGACCTCTTGGTCTTGGTGCTCTTTGGGTCTCTGACGAGGCTTTTTCAGAGATGGATCCGTTAGGCAGTGGCGGGGGAGCAGTGAGCCATGTTGGCAAACACTCATATTACCTGCGTCAAAAATCAATTCAATACGAGCTTGGAACTCCGCCAATTTCGCAGGCTATTGGCTTTGCGCGCGCCATCGATTATATAGATGAACTTGGCATGGATAATATCGCCAAGCATTCTCGCGCGCTAACACGTTTGCTTGCAGCGGGTTTAGCTTCCATTGATGGTGTGAGCGTTTGGGGAGATAGAAATGCTGACGATGGATTAAGTGGTCTTTTATCGTTTAGCTTATATGGAACTACCCCGTCTCAGCTGGCAAAACTTTTGGGAAAGTGCCAAGTTGCTATCAGAAGCGGCGGACATTGCGCACTGCCGCTACACGAGAGCATGGCGCTAAATGGAACAGGTCGCGTGAGCATGGGGGTCTATACCAGCAAAGATGATATTTTGGCGCTGCTTGCTTGCGTTGAAGCTTGCAGACGCCTTTATTGGGGAGAGGTTGACTTTGAAGAAAAATAATTCCGCAGCTCAAAACCGTGTTTTTGGCGAACACCCCGCTGCTAACAAACACGCAAAACGCAAGCACAACACCAGAGGGGTTTCATATAGTAAAAGAGAGCAGGTCGGCTTGTTCTGTTCAAAATAAAAGCGAAGCCTTAAACATCTATTCAGAAGAGCTCATAGATGGCATTCCGCAAAAAGCATTAATCGC
Source organism: Bacteroidaceae bacterium (assembly GCA_963616365.1). GTDB lineage: Bacteria > Actinomycetota > Coriobacteriia > Coriobacteriales > QAMH01 > CAVAWX01. The sequence continues at coordinate 562 of CAVEKR010000255.1, read as the reverse complement.
TTCTCGTGGTTGCGCTGACCCTGTAAGCTGTGCAAACCTTGTTAATGGCGAACACGTTATTGACCTAGGTTGCGGTGGGGGAATAGATGCAATCATCGCATCAAGGCTGGTAGGTCCTACAGGCAAAGTCTATGGTCTTGATATGACAGCCGAGATGTTAAAGCTAGCAAAGGAAAATTCTCAAGCAGCAAATGCTCAAAACATCGAATACATCGAAGCCTCAATTGAAGATATCCCACTACCAGACAATAGCGTTGATGTGGTATTAAGCAATTGCGTCATAAACTTTGCCAGTGACAAACACCGTGTCCTTTCAGAGGCTTTGCGTATCCTAAAACCAAATGGACGCTTTGTAGTAAGCGACATTGTGTCATTTGAAGAAGTGCCTGTAAATGCAATTGATGATATTTGCTACATTACAGGCTGCACAAATGGCATGTATAGCGCCCAAGATTATGTAGACACGTTGCTTGCTTGTGGCTATAAAAGCGGAACTGTAGAGCCCAAAACAATTTATACCAAAGAGGTGCTCCACGAAAAAGCCCAGCGCAAAGACAGGATG
>CAVEKR010000254.1:0-2197 GCA_963616365.1 Bacteroidaceae bacterium | reverse complement strand
AAGAGATGGCAATGCTAATTATTATTCCAGCTTGGCAGCTGCTATTACTGCTGCAAACACTGGAGAGACAATCGAGATTTTGAAGTCTCACACTGTTGCTGCTGCTATGAGCACAACAGATAAAGAGCTTACCATTATGAATGTGGTTGACCCTGTTAACGACTCTGAAGATCCAAGCAAAAACGGCTCAACAGATGCTCAACCAATTGTTACTTTTGCAGCAGCCGCTCAGCTGCAGGTAAACAGCGATGTTAACTTGATAGGTGTAATTTTTAACGGTGCAAATAATGCAAGAACAATACCTGGAGTTACAGTTGCTGCAAATCAAACACTCACCATCAAAGATGGAACAGCAGGAGATCTTGATGCAACAGAAACCCTGCTAGAAAACTTTGTTAATAGCACCAAAACAGATGCAAATGCTGGAGGTTTTGCCTCTGTTTTGGGCAACGTTATTCTTGAATCAGGAACAATCACAGGTTGCAAAGCATCTGGCACTTCTTGGGTTGGCGGAGGCTCGGCAGCAATTATAAAAGCTGGTGGAAGCTTTACTATGAACGGCGGCTCAATTATCGGAAACGGCAGAAGCGATTCTGGATACATATGCGGAGCTTTTTCTATGACTGGTGGGTCTTTTACCATGACTGCTGGACTCATAAAGAACAACACTTCACAGGTTGGAGGCGCCATTGGCATAGCAGAGCCATCAGAGCAAGCTGGAATTGGCGCAACTATAGTCAGCATTACAGGAGGTCAGATTGTCAATAATACGGCAACTCCATATGATGCTGGCGCCATACAGGTTTCTAGTACAACAACTTGTACAATTGGCGGAGATGCTGTTATAGCAAACAATACTGCCTCAAGATCTAGTAGCGCCATTAACATAAGACCTGGTGGAACTCTTACCATTACAGATCATGCCGTCATTACAAAAAATAGTTGTGCAGCACCTACTGCTGGCGACAAACGCTTTGGTTCTGCAATTAGCTATATAAATGGATATGCTGGAACAACCGTCAATGTCAGTGGGCATCCAATAGTTTATGGCAACACCTATAGCGGAAACACCGCAGGTGATATTTGCATGGGTCAAGCTGCCAATATTCAAGTTGGAGCCATGGAATATGACGCCTTGGTTGGATATACTTCTAGCACCACGACAAAAAATGCAGGCACTCAATTTGGTGTAGGCACAGCCAATGCTTCTACGCTGGGCAATTTGAACGCTTTTATAAATGACACCAATACTAAGCTGCTTGGAAGCGATGGCGGAGGAACAATAGTCAAGTGGCCAGCTGCAGAAAATGCCAATGTCAAGGTTGTAGAAACGCGCACCATAAATGAACAAGCCGTGACCTTTGTTCACCCATTTGCAACGCTAAACGACGCTATCTTGTGCGCAAAAGCGCTGGATATGAACAATGTCGATGATGGCGTTGTAAATATCGAAGTTCTTGTTCAGACCTTGAGCCTAGACAAGCAATGCGTCATAGACACAGGAGCAGATAGGCCAATAAAGCTCACAACTGCATCTTCTACTGCAACAGATGGATATACCTATCAGGGCAACACTGCAACAGATAATGGCAGGGCAAGCGTGGCGCGCGCATTTGACGGTGCAAGCATGATTAAGGTTACCAGCACCGATGATGGCAGCCCCACAAGCTTTACCATAGAAAATTGCATACTTGACGGAGCAAATGGCACATACACTGCCTCTTCTGATGGGGGGGCGGTCTATGTTGACACCTCGTGCACGCTCACAATGGATGACATGGCAATGATCAGAAAATCCACGTGCGATACAACAGCATATTCTGGAGGCGCCATAATGCTTGCTGCCACAGAAGACACCCTGCATGCTTCCAAACTTTACATGAAAGAAAACTCTTCTATCACAGACTGCCATGCTCAATATGGTGGTGCAATTTGCACAAGCGGCGGAGATGTAGAACTTGATTCTGCCAAAATCACTGCTTGCACTGCTAGTGCTCAAGGTGGAGCTATTGCCTCAACCGATGCAGCAACAACAATCAAAGGCGCAAGTGAGCTCTCTGGAAACAGCGCTGCTGGATTTAGCGCCATTGCCCTAAAAACTGATCTGGGCGAGAGCGCAGATAACGTCTTGACAATTTCTGGAACAAGTGCCATCAAAAATAACACCACAACGGATGCAACGACAGATGACTACATT
>CAVEKR010000253.1:0-2214 GCA_963616365.1 Bacteroidaceae bacterium | reverse complement strand
AAGCTCTTAAATGTGTCTTGACCGTCAAGACAGGTATCAATTAGGTAGCCTTTTTCGGTTTTCCACTCTTGAAGCCCTCTGTAATAAAATGCCTTTTTTGAATCTTCAATTAAGAACGGGACAATATTGCTGCAAAGACATTCTTTTAGAGCAATAAGCCTTCCAACTCGACCATTTCCATCTTGAAAAGGATGAATGCTCTCAAACTTCCAATGAAACTCAATAATGTCTTCAATCTTCACTTCTTCAATTTTTGTATATTCGTCTAGTAGTTTTTTCATGCAACTTGCAACTTGCGCTGGTTTTGCTGTTCTTTTGCCTCCTACGACATTGGCTCGTTTTTTATAATCTCCAACAGCAAACCATTCAAGCGTAGAATCTTTAGTGCCCTGCTTGAGAATCTTATGCAGTTCTTTGATAATGTCCTCGCTCAATACATCCTGCGCAACGTCAATAATAAAATCGATTGCACGAAAATGATTAACGGTCTCAATAACATCATCAACTAAAACCCCGTCAGGCGCTTCTAAGGTGTTCGTCTCAAAAATAAGCCGTGTCTGCTGCTCACTTAGCTTGCTTCCTTCAATGTGATTTGAGTTATACGTCATCCTTACCTGGAGTTCATGATAGAGCCCACCAGGCAATTTGATGCTTTTCTCTTCACGCAGAGTTTGTAAAATTATGTTGTCAGAACTATTACTTTTCATACGTATAATTTAGCACAAAACCCCGAAAAACTTAACTCGCACGAAAGCTTAGTTCGCGCCGCACTAGCGCTCGCACCACACCAAGAAAACTTAACTCGCGCCGCACCAAGAAAGCTTAACTCGCAAGAAAACTTAGCTCGTACTCAGAAACCTTAGCTCCCAAAAAAGCTTAGCTTGCACATACATCACTACATCACAAATCTTTCTTGTGATTTTGGGCATAGAAAAACGCATATTGCTGCATTATCCCTGCACTGTCCCCGTATGCAGGAAACGGATTGACTCCTTTATATTTGTGCTCAATTATTTTAGAGATCCAAGTATCCACTGGCGCCATAGCTGTTCTGCCATATGCAAATAGACATATGCAATTTGCGACTTTATCTCCAACGCCCTTTATGGACTTAAGCGCCGCAAATAAAGAAGCGTCATCGTATTGGCTTATAGCCGTAAGGTCAATTTCTTGTTCGCAAATAGCCCTAGCAGCATCTTTAACATAAGCAACGCGATAGCCCAATTTGCATTTCTTTAAATCGGCCTCAGAAGCCAAATACAATTTTTCTGGCAACGGAAAAAGGTGCAGGGTTTCACGCTCGCTTTGGGCAGACACTCCATGTGCATTATAAGCAGGCTCTCCATATGCATTTTGAACAAGCTCTCCGCACACATTTTGATTGGGCTCCCCGCGCACACTATGAGCAGTCTCTCCGTATACGTCGCAAACGGGCTTCCCGCACACACTATAAGCAGGCTCTCCGTATGCACTACAAAGCAATTCTATAGAATTTTTGATTGCAGGAATGCTTTTTCTCTGAGAAACAATAAACGTTATGAGCATCTCCCAAGGGTCTTGCCGCAAAATCCTTATTCCTCTTCCTTCAGCTGCTGCAGCCATCATATAGCTGTCATTTTTTGGAATGCTATCTCTAATAGATTGATAATTTCTTTCAAAGTCAAAGTATTTTTGCCAAATGCGCTTCCATTCGTCTTTAGTGCAGCTAACTTCGTACAAACTCGAATGTGAGCCCAAACATGAATCTTCAGCAACTTTTTTGATGTACAAAATATTTGAACCAATAACAAACCTAAAAGTCCCATCCAAAAATTCACGAACCCTAAAACATTGCCCGCTTTGCGCTATCTTTTCAAGATTAAAATCATCTGTAACTGTTATTTCCATATAATTGCCCTAATCAAACATGGTTTTTTGCAATATTTTCATGGCGAACACCACGCCACAAAACTTCACCTCGATGGCGCGCCACCACGCCACGCTTGCCGCTCTCTGTAGGCGCGCGCCTCCCTCATTTGAACTATTAAGTATTTCTTAAAGAATTTAGAGAAAGACCGCTATTCTAGGCAAACCCCAACGATAACGCCTAATCAAAAGGCTTCACGCAAAAATGCATGAAGCCTTTCTAAAAGATATTTATTTGCGTCGCACTTGCTTACTTATTTGTTCACAGATGCACATTTACGCGCATTTGCTATTTGAACTGCTTAACTA
>CAVEKR010000252.1:0-2243 GCA_963616365.1 Bacteroidaceae bacterium | reverse complement strand
TCAGAGCTTTACAGTAAGCACCGAGCTTTTGTTTCCATGTGGCGTTTTCTTTAGTTGCAGCAGAGTCCTGTTTTAGTGCCTTTGCTGATTGTTCTATAGTGTCGTTTAATCTATTCTGCGCTGTAGATACAGAACGCGCTGTAGCACCTACAGTGCGCATTGATGAAGGAAGCTGGTTCCAATTAGTCGCTAATTTTCCAACAGCGGTACCGAGTTCATTTAGGTCAGATGATAGTGACTTAATTTGCGAACTTAGTTGTGGAGTAATACTGCTAAATTGATTAAGAACAGCAGGTAGTTGGCTCATATTCTTGAGGAAACTACTCATGCCGCCAGCACTTAAAGCACCAAAACCTTGTAGCGCGGTGGCAAGATTAGATAACTTAGAAGCATCTATCCCGTTTATGCTTTTAAGTTGTCCTAATGAAGTTGCAAGTTTGTTAAGATTGTTGAAACTACCACTTTGTGCAGTTTTTAATTTCTGTAAAGCGGTAGCTAAATTTTCAATATTTTTTTGTGAGTTTCCTGCACTTGCATTTATCTTAATTACAAGATTATCTATATCAGCCACGGCTCACTCTTTCTATTCAGCAGATTTGTCCGTGTGTTCCCCCCTTTTAGCATTATGTGCTATAGCATATTGTTCCATCCATGTCACACCTGCACGCATTTTTCTTTGCCGTCTTTCTTCTTGTAATTCTTTCTGTGTAGTCTCAACTTCAAACGGTTGCTCAAGATAGGGCTTTGGTTGAACTTTTGAAAAAGAATTAAAGATTGGTGCAAGACGACCGAGGGTTGCATATATATATGCTCCCATTTGCCATTGCTCGTTATTTATTTGTGCGAGTTTGAGTTCGTAAGCCTGTCTATAAGCCTTGGCTAATTCTAAAGAACCCTCCCAATATTCCTCGGGCGACATACCCATAGCAATATATTGTGGGAGAGTTCTCCAAAAAATCTCGTGAAAAGATAGGCTTACTTCGTCTCTTTCCACGTAAGGGCTTTTTCCTCGTCTTGCGTTTCGAATAGTGAACTAACAGCGTCAGTATACATACGTACAAGAACTTCAAAAAGCTCTTCCTTGCTACCTGTAAGCTCCATAATCTTATCTGCTGTTGCGCGTTTAATGCGTGGATGGTGCATTAAAAACGCACAGTAAAACAAATCAGCAAAACTACTGTATTTGCCATTGCTTACATTCTCTAGAGAAAAGTCGTAATTCTTTTCCAGAATATCAGCAGACTTTCGATTAAATTCGAGGGTGTAATCTGTTCCCTCGTAAGCAATAACTACGGATGCCATAATTCCTCCTTATTAATATCTTATGATGTGGCAATACTTGGGTCTGTAAGAGCAATTTCAGATGATACAGCAATAGATACGCCCATTTCTGTAACTGCTGAAACAGAACCACCTTTAACGTACACAGCAAGTTCACCCTCGAAAGTGAAGAAGCCGTCTGTACCTGTGATTGTTTCTGTTGCTGCTGACTCGTCGCAGCCAAAAGCAACAGCAAACTTTTGTCCTGCACCCTTTGCTTCAATAGCTTTAAGTGCACTGTAATCTTCTTTAGTGTAGTTGCAGGTGAACTCTAAAGCGCCTGGGTCTAAAATGTCGAGGATTGACTTTTTCTGATGGTCAGAAAGGGTAGTTGTATCCAAGGTATCGGGTGCAGAACCCAAGTCGGGGAATTCTTTAATATCAACTAATTTTGAATAAGCTGTTGCATTTGCAGCTTTGTATAACAGGTAAGAACCTTCTGTTGAAATTGCCATGATTAACCTCCTAAGTTAATGATAATTTTCCTTTGTCTGATATAGTCGCAGTATATCGAGCGTTAATTCGATATATCGCCATATCATTTTCATTGTCAATTGGCTGAAGCGACTGTCTAATAAAATTATATTTAGTCATCTTCTCGTCAATTATTTGCGCTATACGTTTAGCTTCATCTTTCGCACCTGTTGTAAGGTTCGAATATATATTTACATCATAGGTCACAACCGAGTATTTTTCTTCATGTGAAGAGTCAATCCTAGACACATCAATTACATTAGATATTTCTGCAATTGAAACAGCAGGAAAAGACGATGGTACCCTTACATATCGTGAAGAAGTAAATGCATTCGGGTATTCAGCTAGAACTGCCCTAGCTAACACATCGTATATATCAGCTTCAAAGTCGTTCACTTGAATGCCCCTCTAAATGTGCTAACAGCATTTGCTCTCATTTTGGATGCTGC
>CAVEKR010000251.1:0-2250 GCA_963616365.1 Bacteroidaceae bacterium | reverse complement strand
AAGCACCCCAACCACCAATGTTAGAACGCCGTTGATTGTCACGACAACCACCATCGCAATACAGCTGAATATGTGCAGCGTGTTCTGTGTTAACCAAAACTAATGCTGCTTTTATACGTAGTGTTCTTCTAAATAAGCGTTAATAGCCTCTACACCTTGGATAAGCTCCTCGTTATCGTAAAGGTATGGAATCTGATTAGCATCGCCTCCCAAAGCAGTTAGCTCATCATAAGGCGCTTGTTGCTCAACATCGCGCTTGTCAAGCTCTATGCCGCACTTATCTGCAAATTTGGTCACCAAAGAACACGTGCCACAAGGCTCCCAATAATACAAAATAGGTTTAGTGTCTGCCATAATAATCTCCTTCTTTATAAAACAGCCTGCTTGTAAAACAAAGCTCTAAACCAATAAACCACCTGCAATTCTAGCGCAAAACGCCCATCGTTTGAACTTTCCTCTAATCAAAACTCAAAATACTACAAAACACCTAAGGTCTCTTCCATTAAAAAGCCGCATATAAAGCATGGCGAACGCCAGCGCAGTAGCACGCCCGCACAAAAAAAGCAACAGCAACCAAGGGGGCACGCCATAAAAATCCGACGCAAAACCAACACTGTTCTTATTATAACAGAACATTTGTTCTATAACTTTGTAAATTTTATGTGCTGTTCAAACTATTATTTTGCTTTTTTGAATACCCGTCTAATGCACCATATTAAGCACATAACAAGCTGCTAGGATACTTTTATGTTTTTGCAAAAAGAAAGTCTGCGCGCAAAAAGCTACGTGTAAAAGCGTAGGAATAAAAACGCAGGCTTTCAAAGCAAAACCCACAAAAATCTACGAGTTAGGAGCTGACACATGAAACTTCTTGATGGAAAAGTTGCCATTATCACTGGTGGCGGTAAGGGAATTGGTTTTGGCATTGCAAGCGCATTTGCCGAGGCTGGCGCTAATCTTTGCATTACTGGGCGCACTGAGCAGCGCTTGGTTGACGCTGAAGAAAAACTAAAGGCTGAATATGGCTGCGATGTAATTCACGTTGTTGCAGAAGGCAGCGATGAGGGCGCAGTTAAAAGCGTCATTGAAAAGTGTGTCGAACACTACGGCAAGCTTGATGTGGTTGTAAATAATGCTCAGGCTTCTAAATCTGGCGTCAATTTGGTGGATCACAGCAAAGAAGACTTTGATTTGGCAATAAATTCTGGGCTTTATGCTGCGTTTTATTACATGAAAAATGCGTTTCCTGAGCTGAAAAAGACCAAGGGCTGTGTTGTGAATTTGGCTTCTGGAGCAGGTCTTTTTGGTCGCGTGGGGCAATCAAGCTATGCGGCTGCTAAAGAAGGCATTAGAGGCATGACGCGCGTTGCTGCAACAGAGTGGGGACCAGATGGTGTTCGCGCTAATTGCATTTGTCCTCTTGCTATGACTGAGCAGCTAAAAGCATGGAAAGAAGAGTATCCTGATGCATTTGCTGCAACTATTAAAACTATTCCTTTGGGACGTTTTGGAGATCCAAAAACTGACATCGCACCTGTTGCCGTATTTTTGGCAAGCGATATGGCAGCTTATGTATCTGGTGAGACAATCACTATTCAGGGTGGGTCTGGGTTGAGACCATAATTGGGTTGCGCCGCGGCTTCGGTCTAGGCTGTGCCCTTAACCTGCACCTACGCCCATAAATCAACTGCACTAAAAATAAAAGCGGGCATGTTAAACAACGTGCCCGCTTTAAGAAGCATACAACAAATGCCAGCGCTTACCGCAACGCCTACCAGCGCAAACCCACAACAAGTTTACATCTTATTAAGCGATTCAACGTGATATTCGAGCACGGACTTAGGAACAGCGCCTTCTGTATGGTCAACTAATTTGCCATCCTTAAAAAATCGCAGCGCTGGAATTGCAGTAATATGATATTGCATAGCAAGTTCTCGCTGCTCATCGGTGTTGACTTTGCCGACCTTAATCTCTGGGTGTTCGTTTGCAATCTCATCTACCACAGGAGATAACCTCATGCAAGGACCACACCAAGATGCCCAAAAGTCAAGCATAACAGGCTTATCGCTCTTGAGCACTTCTTCTTCAAAATTCTCGTTTGTAATTTCAATAACAGCCATTTTAAATCCTCATTTCTTAATCGCTGCCAAACTTATCCGCTAGAAACTTATATTATACAAGATTTATTTATCACTCATCATCAAAAGTCGAGCTCGGACAAGCGCCAAACATGCCTGAACAATTTGTACC
>CAVEKR010000250.1:0-2257 GCA_963616365.1 Bacteroidaceae bacterium | reverse complement strand
AAGCCCACTAAAAGCTGCAGGTCTCAGTTGCCGTTTTTTGCCGCGGCTTTTAGTAAGTAGCCGGTAGGTTTCAGTTGCCGTTTTTTTACCTGCAGGCTTTTAGTAGCTTGCTAGCTAGATTCTTCGCATGTTTGCACACTGACGTGCGCAAACATGCTCTGAATGACGGCGGGTTGTAACGTTTTATCTGCAGGCTTTTAGTATGTAGCCGGCTAGATTCTTCGCAGGTTTACGCACTGACGTGCGTAAATCCGCTCTGAATGACGGCGGGTTGCAACGTTTTTTGCTGCAGGCTTTTAGTAAGTTGCTGGCTAGATTCTCGTATATTAAGTACACCGCGATTTGGTGTGCCACCCATCACATCAATTCTGCGGTTATGAACTCTGCTATTTTTACGAAAACTCGCAAAATAAGCTAAAGTTCATGTATGGGTGAAGGGCGCAGTCTAGATTCTGAGGATAAGCCTCGTTGCGAAGACTTGCGCCTTCGACCCGCGACATAGGCATGTATTGACTGGATGGCCATAAGGGTCGTATATCCAACGAGACTGTGCGTCGCGGTGTCGAAGGACAACCTTGCGCCTAAAAATATCCAAACCACAAGGAGGTTAAATTGTACTACGTAGGAATAGATGTTGCAAAACATACACACACGGCAGCCATCAAACTTGACGACGGAACATCCAAAGGGGATGTTTTAGAATTTACCAACGACGCCAAAGGCTTTAACAGTTTGCTCAATTTCTTTGAAAAATTTGGCGTTTCACCTGATGAAAGCCTTATTGTGATGGAATCCACTGGTCATTACTGGAAGGTGCTCTATTCGTATCTTTTAGACAACAACTTTTCTGTGGCAGTTGAAAATCCTTTGCGCATAGATGCTTACAGAAATGCGGGATCGATAAGAAAGACTAAAACAGATGCCATCGATGCCGTTTTAATCGCTGATTTTGCACGCGTTAAAACACCAAATCCCACAAATCTTGCCCCAGATGCCATGGCAAATCTAAAAGAACTGAGTCGCTATCGCGCAAGCCTTGTCAAAAGACGCACCGCAACGAAAAACGAGGCTACAGCAATATGCGACAGGCTTTTTCCCGAACTTGCCAATGTTATAGGCACCATTAATTGCAAGGCTGCAAGAGCCGTGATGAGGGAGTTCACAACGCCTAAAATTGTTGCCACCACAGACATCCGCACTCTCACAAAAACATTAAAAAACGCAAGTCATGGACGTTTTGGCAACAAAAATGCGCGTGCTCTTAAAGATGCTGCTAAAAATTCTGTAGGCACTAAAGCTGAAAGCGATGCAGCTGCTTTTGTGCTAAAAGGCATGATGAATGAGCTAGACAACTACGACGCAGAAATCGCAAAAATTGAAGACAAGATAGCAGAAGTCATGGAAGGGACATCAGCAGAGTATTTGCTTACAATCCCAGGCGTCAGCGAAATAAGTGCCTCAGCGATTGCAGGAGAAATTGGCAATCCTTGGAATTTTGAAAATAGTAGCAAACTTATTGCATTTGCAGGTATAGACCCTTCAAAAAGCGAGTCTGGGCAGTTTGCGAGTTCAAGAAACCACATGTCAAAGCGAGGGAGCGCCCATTTGCGCTGCGCTCTAATGACAGCTGCAAACACTGCGCGATGTCACGACCCTTACTTTGGTGATTACTACGATTCGCTGCGTACGCGGGGAAAACACCACTTCGTTGCTTTGTCTGGCGTTGCCAGAAAACTCGCAGGTGTTGCATTAGCCGTCATGAAAGAACAGCGAAATTATGAAAGGAAACCCTCTATTCAATCTTTAGGACAAACGTGGAAGGTTGCAATTTAGTTTCTTAAAATCACGATAAGTTTACCCTAAATTCCCAAACTTCTAAATTAGCCCTATTCTGCAGGGCTTGCGTAAGCATGTCCAAAATTGAGCAAAAAATCTTTATTCTGGTCAGTTTTTACTACAAATTCGTTGCAAAATTAGTGAAAAAAATTTACAATTAGCTCTTGACTTTATATAACTGGTCTTCACAAATTTGCCCACTAACGTGCACAAACTTGTTCTGAATGACAATGCAGAATGGCATTTTACCTGCTTATGATGGATGCCTTAAAAATTTCCATAGCGAGTTCTACAGGTACGTATTGGGCGAGGGCATGCTGTTTGAGTAAAGGAGCGTGCGACCCTCGCTGCAAGTGCCGTCCTCGTCCTTATAAACCTGTTCAATATAGGTGTTTTACATCAATTGTCATGATAAAACAAA
>CAVEKR010000249.1:0-2260 GCA_963616365.1 Bacteroidaceae bacterium | reverse complement strand
ATTATAGACTACTGTACCAAAATTGCAGGTCTACGCAGGATAGCTGTACTAAAATTGCAGGTTTACACAGGAAAACTGTACTAATATCATACATTTGCGCAAGTCAACTCTACCAAAGCATTCTGCAGCAATACAACGCAGCAACTCAAGGTAACTACGTCAATGCAGCACAGCAATACAACGCAATCGCCCAAGACAGCTATATCAGCACAGCACGAGGCACGGCGTCAATCATTTAAGAGGACTAAACAAGATATTGATTAGCTTTGCGCTCCTTTTGCATGGTGCTTGAAGCTTCATGTCCAGGATAAACTGTTGTTTCATCTGGCAGTGGGCTTAGCTTGTCTTGTAAAGAAGCAATCATGTCATCAAGGCTGCCGCCTTCAAAGTCGCATCTTCCATGCCTGCCACCTGCAAAAAGCGTATCTCCAGAAAAAAGAACATTGTGTTGCTCATTGTAATAACAAACAGAACCAGGAGTGTGCCCTGGTGTTGCAATGACCTTAAAAGTAAGACTTCCAAGCTCTAGGGTGTCGCCATCTGAAAGTTTAATGTCAACTTTTGGCAAGCCATCAGGCTTATTTGCAACGTGTTTATTATTACAATGCTCAACACGCTCAACATCTAAACTGCTGCATACAACAGGCGCTCCAGTTTTTGCAGCCAAAAAAGAAACAGCTCCAATATGATCCCAATGACCGTGCGTTAAAGCAATGTATTTGAGCTTTTTATCACCTATCTTTTTAATAATGTGTTCGCCATCATCACCTGGATCTATAACCAAGACCTCGTCGTTATCTTCTATGATGTAGCAATTTTCTTCTATTGGACCTACTACACAAGTCTGAATATTCATCAAAAACACCGCCCTTTCAAATTCGCCTTCTTAAAACTGCCTTCTAGAACTGCCCGCGCCCTTACTCAAGCTGGCGTGCATTCAAGCCCGCTGCGCCTACTAAAGCCGCCCCGCGCATCCAAGCCGCGCCACGCTTTCTTTGGCACGTCCCACGCCCTCAAGCCGTCCCCAAACTAGATTTACCGCTTCTTCTTATTTCCCGCAGCCGCAGATGGAAGCATACGTTTTGCCTCAAAAACACCATCGACTGCCATCAGATTGTTTAATATGCTTTCAATGCGCATGGTATCTGCAATCTCAAACAAAAAGCGCATTTCAACAATGTCGTCTTTATGCGTGATTGTCGAACACGAGATAATATTAACGCCTTGATCTGCCAAAAAGACCACGATGTCTTGGAGCAGCCTCAACCTGTCAATGGCCTCTACAATAACTTCTACCTGGTATGAGCCATCAATGTCGGTTTCCCAAGAAACGCCAATCATGCGCTCTGGGTCGCGGGTTAAATCCTGAGCATTGGGGCAATCGCTTCTGTGAACAGAAACTCCCCTACCTCGAGTAATAAAGCCAATAATGTCATCTCCAGGGACAGGATTGCAGCAATGAGAAAGGCGCACGTAAACATCGTCAAGCCCCTTAACCACAATGCCTGAACTGCTCTTTTTCTTGCGCTTTTTGGAGCGAGCATTGGCAGAACCTGCTTTTGAAGCTAAGCCTATGTCAAGGTTTTTGAGCCCTGCAACAAGTTTGGGATTATCTTCTTGCTGCTTGCTCATAAGGCGCAAAATGCGATGTGAGACCTGCTTGGCAGAAAGCTTTCCTGCTCCAACTGCCACAATCATCTCATCACATGTTCCGTAATTAAGCTCTTTAGCAATGCTATCAAGGCTTTTGATTATTCTATTTGCAGAAATGCTCAAACCATCTTTGCGAGCCTCTTTTAAGATGTAATCTCTGCCGCGCTCTAGGTCGTCGTTTCTTGAAGCCTTACTAAAATAAGTGCGAATTTTTGAGCGAGCACGCGGAGTATGGACAATATTTACCCAGTCAAGAGATGGAGAAGCATTTTTTTGCGTCAAAATCTCAACGCGATCCCCATTTTGCAAAGTGTAAGTCAAAGGAACAATTGAGCCGTTGACCTTGGCTCCTACGCAGTGGTTTCCTACCTCTGTGTGTATGCAATAAGCAAAATCAAGCGGAGTAGAGCCAGCGCGCAAGCTTATAACCTCTCCTTTTGGAGTAAACGCAAAGACTTCGCTTTCAAATAAATCAACCTTTAGAGAGCTCATAAACTCACGCGGATCTTGAGTTTCTTGTTGCCAATCAAGCATCTCTCTAATCCAAGTAAGCTTTTGATCAAAGCTCTTTTTTGCCTGTGTCTCTTTAGAAGCGCCTTCCTTATAG
>CAVEKR010000248.1:0-2263 GCA_963616365.1 Bacteroidaceae bacterium | reverse complement strand
CGATGATGCAACGGGGTCTAGCACCTCTGCTCCGCATGGCAATACAACGGAACTTAGCGCTTTTGCACCGCCAAAAGCCAACAAGGTGTTCGCCAGCACAAAAATTGCAAGCAAATAAGTGTCCACTAAAAATTTGCAATTTTGTGTGATATGTCTACTTTCTGAGCACCAAATTTATGTGCTATGTCCACTTTGGAAGCATGGATTTTAGAAAAGTGTCCACAAACCTAGCAAGTCCAACGGTGGGAGGTCACCAAAAACAAGCTCAAAAAAACCGCTGACCAGCAGAAACTAGGGCTTTTGCCAAACAGGAAAATAAAATGCAGCCAAAATGGAAAACGAAAGTGCGCCAAATGGGAAAATCAAACAGAGCCAAATGAGAAAACAAAAGTGCGCCAAAAAGGAAAATCATTGACAGCCAAATGAGAAAATGCTATGCTTAGAGCTATTGAAAAACAAGACGGATTTAGCGCAGAGCCTTTGCATTTTAGCACGAAATTTTTGCAACTTAACGCAAAGCTTTTGCAAAATGGGTCAAGTAAATTATATATTAAGAATTTTTACGGAGGAACTTAAATGAAATACATGCCAAGAATTGTAGATGAAGAACTAAAGCTTGCGCTGGATAGGGCTTGTGCAGTCTATGTGCGCGGCCCAAAATGGTGCGGCAAAACCTCGAGCTGCGAGCAATTGGCAAAAAGTACGCTCAAAATGCGCGACCCAGACTCGTATGCCGCAAACATGGAAACTGCGCAGGTAAAGCCTTCGCTTTTGCTCCGTGGAAGTCGCCCGCGGCTAATTGACGAATGGCAAGTTGCGCCTGTTTTATGGGACGCAGTTATCAACGACGCAGACAACAACGGCGGAATTCCTGGTCAGTTTTTATTGACTGGTTCTGCAACGCCAGTCGATTTAACAGAAAATGCAGCGCCAAAACACGCAGGAACTGGGCGAATAACTAGAGTTGACATGGATCCTATGACGCTGTATGAAGCAAAGCTATCTAGCAGCGAAGTTTCGCTTGAAAAAATGTTCGCAGGCAGATATACAGAGGAGACTACAAACGAGTTGGCATGCAACCCTATAGACGGACCCGAAAACAACACAAGCGAACCCGCAAGTACATCTGCAAACAAGCCTGCAAGCAAGCTTGCACATGAATTAGCAGGCAACCCTATAGACGAACCCGCAGACCCCGCAAGCGAATCTGTAAACGAATCTGCAGCCGCCCCCACCAAAAGCCCTCCAGCCCAAAGCATCGAAGGTAGCTCAAACATCACAGTGGAAGATTATGCGGAGCTGATTTGCTGCGGCGGCTGGCCTGCGCCAATTGCGCAGAAAAAGCGAGACTTTTCGATAGCTGCAGACTACGTCAAATCGCTATGCGAATCTGACATTTTGCAGGAAACCGAGCACGCGCTAGACCCTGTGCGCGCGCACGCGCTCTTACGCTCTTTGGGCAGAAACACAGCTCAGGGGGTCTCTAGCAAAACAATTCTTACAGATGTCCAAAATGCTGGGGTTGGAATGAGCGCGCCCACCTTGCGAACGTACCTAAATGCGTTTCGCAGGCTGTTTGTGCTGGAAGACGTTGCGGCGTGGGCTCCGACCCTGCGCTCAAAAACGCCGCTCAGAAGCGCGTCCGTCCTGCATTTATGCGACCCTTCCCTTGCCTGCGCGGCAATGGAGACAAGCCCAGATGGGTTGCTTTCTGACATGAATACTTTTGGCTATTTGTTCGAGTCGCTTTGCGTGCGCGACCTGCGGGTTTACATGCGCAGGCTTGGCGGCGGGATTTTCCATTACAGAGACAAAACTGGTCTAGAGGTCGACGCAATTCTTCGCTTGAAAAACAGCACGTGGGCTGGGGTGGAGATAAAGCTCGGCGGTCAAAAAAACATCGAGGAGGCCGCCACAAATTTGTTGAAGCTGACCCAAAAAGTGGACACGCAAAAATCGGGCTCGCCAAAGTTCCTCATGGTTCTAACTGGGGGAAAATACGCCTACACCCGCCCAGACGGCGTCCACGTCGTCCCGCTCGGGTGCCTTGCCCCTTAAATTATGGCGTGCCCCCACACGACAATTGCAAATCATTTGAATCATTTTAATGGCGAACACCACGCGACAATTGCAAGTTATTTTAATGGCGAACGCCACACAACTCGTGTACCACGCAATAATGGCACATAATGCAACACATAAGTTGCCCATAACAAAAAACTGACCGCAACCAAATTGGCGCGGTCAGTTTCAAATCCTCCAC
>CAVEKR010000247.1:0-2298 GCA_963616365.1 Bacteroidaceae bacterium | reverse complement strand
TTGACTTGACAAGGAGAAACAGGCATGGATGACGGTGGAATTGAAGAGTTGCTAGACGAGCTAGCAGACCGTATTGAAAACTCAAAGCCAGTACTTGGTAATAGCCAAAAGCGCCAAGTTGAAATAGGACCAATTTTTGAGATCCTAGATGAGATTCGTGACATTTTTCCTGATGAGCTGCGTCAAGCTCGCATGATTTTGCGCGATAGACAAGGCATGATTGAAACAGCAGAAGCTGATGCAAACCGTATTCTAGAAGATGCAGAACGTCAGGCAGAACAGATTGCAAGTGAGCAAGAGGTTGTTCGCATTGCAAATCAAAAGGCACAAGAAATTGTTGATGATGCCATGGCACGCGAGCGCGAGATGCGCGTTGGTGCAGAAGATTATGCAGACCAAATCTTTGCAAACCTAGAAACAAACTTGGATAATTTGCTCAAAAACGTTACTCGCCTGCGCGCACGTCTAAATAACGGTGGTCATGATTAGGTCAGTTGGCGCAGGTATGACTAGACCAGTTGGCGCAGGCATGACTAGGTTATGGCTAGGTCGGCTGGCGTGGATATAATCAGACCGACCATCGGCAGCTGGTGCAGGCATTGTCAGACCGACCATCGGCAGCTGGCACAGACATGGCTAGACCGACTGGCGACACCGACCATCGGCAACTGGCGCGTCATAATTAGCCCAGTGATTAATTACATGCGTTTAAGTTGGACTGTTTGCTCATGATTAGTCGCATCTACGCACGCACATTCAATTAAGCAAGCATACAACCGCACTCAATTAATATGCAAGAATTTTTAGTTTCTGTTTATCCACAGCTAAGTAGCCTAGGTTCAAGCATGCCCTTAAAGGGCACGCTGTCTGAATCTTCGTATGATTACGCAGGCATGACCCTAAATTTGCCCTCTGGCATTTCTTACGAGATAACCCTTTCAAATACAGGTGAGGCAATAATTGCCATGGGGCAAATTTCTGCCCACATTACAGGTCAATGCGCCCGCTGCCTAGGCGATGCCAAACTTGACATTCAAGGCGAGCTCCAAGGATATTATCTGCGTAACAATGCTGGCAATTTTGCCGCGTGCAATGCGCAAGATCAGCAAAACGCAGCTCATAAACAAGGCAGTGGTGTTCGCCATGAAAAAAATGGCAAAAATAATGACGAACACCTTAGCAGCAATGCTGCCAAAAATAATGGCGAACACCACGCGCAAAACCACCTCACTAAAAATCACTACACAAAAGATGACGAGCAAGATTTTGAAGAAATTGCTGCAGAAGAAGTGGTTGGCTATGTAGATGATAAGGGCAATATTGACTTATCAGATGCTTGTCTAGCTGCGCTTGTTTATGCAACGCCCTATGTTGTTGTCTGCAAAGAGGACTGCAAGGGGCTGTGCCCCAAATGCGGTGCAAACTTAAACGAAGACCCAACGCATAATCACGATGACGAGATTGACCCGTCTAATCCATTTGCTTTTCTGAAAGATTATAAATTCCGCGACGAATAGTTACTAAATCTAGCCCGTATCTCATATAAAGAGCTTTTTATGCAAAGGGCTGCGCTTTCATACACATAAAATCATCTCCCTTATGTAAAGAGCTGCGCTTTTTACTACAAACCGCAGCCCCAGTTTCCACTACAGCTCCCACTACAACCCGCAGCCCCAGTTTCCACTACAGCTCCCACTACAACCCGCTGCAGCCTTCAGCCCCCGCTGTAGTTCCCGTTGCAGTCCCCAATCCACAGTTCCCGTTGCAGCCCCTAACCCCTGCTGCTTGCAGCTTTTTGACAGTTAGCAAACATGATACATGCTAGAAACATATCTTTGGTACAATTTTTCAGCCCGTATAAACTTAAAAAAGGAAGCAATTATGATTATTGAGAAAAAATCTGCTAGAAATTATGCAGAAAATTATGCAGGAAGCCATGCGAGCACAAAGCTTTTAGCTGCAATTTTTGCTGTTTTTGCATGTGTGATTGCTGTGGCAATGCTAGCAGGGTGTTCGTCAAACTCAAGTGCTACATCAAACGATGTTGAATCGACAAAAACAGTAAGAATCGGAATCAAAGGAGACTTTGTTGGCATTCTTGATTCTGTAACTCCTAAAATCGAAGCCTTGGGTTATAAGGTTGAGCGCGTGCTATTTGATGACTTTGTTCAGCCTGACAATGCGCTCAAAGAAGGCTCAATTGACATGAATTGGCTGCAACACGAGCCATACATGAAGGCATATAACTCTTCAAACAATGCAAACTTGGTCATGTTGACCCCAAAGCCTATATATAAC
>CAVEKR010000246.1:0-2315 GCA_963616365.1 Bacteroidaceae bacterium | reverse complement strand
TTCTTTTACTTCTTTGGTTAGTTCATCCACTGCCTTTGGCTGATCTCCTGCCATGTCATAAGGAGATACTACCTTAAAAGGCTTGCCTTTTTCTCTATGGCCTCCAATTAAGGCTGCTTGGGCGTGTTCTACCATAATTTTTGCCAATCTTTTGCTTGCACGTGAGCGTTCCACCAGCTATGCGCCCATTCTTGCAAATCTTTAAGAGTGCCGTTGTTCTCACAAACTGTATCAACGATTTGTTCTAGCTCTTCATCTGTTGCCTGCATATCCATGCGAGCTTGCGCGTCCAGCCTTTGCATACCGCGATTCATGGCTCGCATAAGCCGCACTTCGTATGAAGCAACAACCGCAATACGCTCATCAGCCAATTTTGCAAACTCTGGCACTTGAGAAAGGAGTGGTACTTCAAGCACCATCAGCGGAGCACTTGATAGCGGGACACAATGGATGTTTAAAATGTAGTCGCTGGCGCGCTCTATAATGCGAGGTAGCATAGTGTTATTGAGCGCTTGCAAGGATTGCTTATCTGCAAAAGCCAACTCAGCTAGCATCGCGCGATTGATTGAATTATCTTCATTTAAGATAATATCTCCAAAAGATTCAAGGAGCTCTTCTTTTGCCTGCTCGTCTTCTTCTAAAATGCTATGACCTATTTCATCCATGTCATAACTGCTAGCGCCGTGTTCGCACAAAATATGAGTCAGACTGGACTTGCCCGCACCAAGACCTCCAGCAATCATAACGGTATACATACAAACTTCCTTTAAGTAAACAAAACAACAAAACAAGCGGCAGCAGCAGTGGCAGTGGTGGCAACAGCGGCAGCGTTGGCAACAGCGGCAGCGGTGGCAACAGTGGCAACAGCGACAGCAATTAAAGCAGCCTCTAAGCCAAAAACATGTGCCTATCCAGCGCTTACACGCCTGTTCAGCGCTTAAATTGTAGCACATTTTAAGAGCAATAAAAGGCTCAACACCTACAAGCTGATGCGAATTATGTTTTAATGTATGAATGAATTTACACAAACATACTATTACATTACAAGTGTTGCCGCATACAAAACATAAGTGTAAGTCTCTACGCCCTCAAGCTTCTTAAACCTTTTACTTGTGTAAGAAAGCTGACCTAGCAAATCATCAAAAATAACCCTCGCGCGGCGCGCGTGGGGGCACACCAAACTTTTCTATATCCTCGCGGTAAAGCTCAAGAATTTGGCGTTTTATTTTGTCAGGGCGCCTAAAATCCGCATCCTCAATATATGCTTGCACGACCTGCGGCATGCCTCCTACCAGCATGTATTCGTTAAATAGCGCTCTTTTTTCTTATAGAATACAAGAATCGGCTAGTTCTCTTTGCCCAAAATATACAAGAATCGGCTAGTTCTTATGCCCAAAATCATACAAGAATTTGGAGGTTTGATCAACGGGAATCATACAAGAATCTGGAGGTTTAGGCTCCACTGCAATGAAAATCATGCAGGAATCTAGAAGTTCTAGCACATTTAGCATGGCGTGCTAGTTTGGGCGAATCTTTGGGGGCTCTAGCGCATTTAGCATGGCGAACGCCCTGCTAGCTTTATGCGCTTATGCGGGCGAGCACCGTACTAGCTCTGACGTGTCCTTATTATCCTTTACTCTGCCATTCGTGTATAATTTCCACTTGCTTTACCGTGCCATTCGTGTATAATTTGAGTATAGTTTACCGTGCCATTCGTGCATAACACCAGCTACAAATGGTTTTATGCGCCTAGTAAAAGTGCGTTCTCTATAATGAATGCATAAGCCACTGGCAGGGTGGCACGCTATGCATTAAATTAGCATTGCTACCAGAGGGCACGCCAAACACCAAATTGCCACTGCTATCAAGGTGTTCACCATACATTAAACTAACGCTGTCACTAGGGTGTTCGCCATACACTATATCGCTATTAGAAAGGATGCACGCCAAGTGTTTAAAAGAAAAGCATACGAGGATCTTCTTTTTTGGAAAAAGGAATCTAAGGGCAAGCGTGCGCTTTTGCTTGAGGGCGCGCGTCGTGTTGGAAAAAGCACGCTTGTTAAGGAGTTTGCTAACAAAGAATATAAATCTAGCCTTGTTATAGATTTTTCTGAATGTTCTCAAGAATTAAAAGGTCTATTTTTAGATTACCGCAATGATATTGATTCGTTTTTTATGTATCTGCAGGCATACACGGGAGTTGAACTGCCAAAACGCAAGTCGGTTATAGTATTTGATGAGGTACAGCGTTGTCCTTACGCTAGAGAATTTATCAAGCAATTGGTGGCAGATGGGCGCTACGATTATATAGAAAC
>CAVEKR010000245.1:0-2319 GCA_963616365.1 Bacteroidaceae bacterium | reverse complement strand
TCCCCAGTCCCAATAGTGATGGTAACGCTCGAGCCCTTATCAGCGCGCGAACTGCCAGATGGGCTTTGGCTGATGACCTCGTCTTCTTTGCCTTGGGCGTATTGCTTGTTCACGTCAAAGCCGGCGTTTTTGAGCTCGGCTGTGGCCTCGCTGTTTGTCATGCCGACCACAGAAGGCACCGACACGCGCGAGCTAGAGCTAGAAGAGCCGCCTGAAGAAATTGTAATCGTAATGGTAGAACCGCTAGAAACAGAAGTTCCTGCCTCTATGGATTGCTTGCAGACCTCGCCTTTTCCAACAGAGTCCGAAGTTCCTTCCTCCGTTTTAACGTTCAGTCCCAAATTCTCCAAAGTGGTCTTAGCAGTGGATTCTTTGTTGCCCACAACGCTTGGCACTGTAATGCTCTTGCTCTTTTGACCAGAAGATACGGTATAGCTCACGGTCGAGCCCGCCGTTGTTTGCGAATTAGCAGCTGGGTCTTGCTTAAAGACCTGCCCCTGCTGAAAACTGTCGCTATAATCCGACTTAGAAGAGCCTTTCAGCCCCGCAGCAGAAAGTTGCTGTTCAGCCTCTGAGGCGCTAAGTCCAATCAAGTTTGGAACCTGCACGGTCTTTGGCGTGGTTTTACCACTAGAAACCACGAGGTTAACAGTCGTGTCTTTAGAAACAGAAGAGTTCATTGCTGGATCTTGAGACATGACATGACCCTCTTCTACAGTGTCGCTTTGCGCCTGCGTAACCGTGCCCAAGCTAAGTCCGCGCTGCTTGAGGGTGTTTTCTGCCTCTTGCTGCGTCATGTTTTGGACATTTGGCACGAGCACCATCTCTTTAGGCGGCAGCGCGCCAGTTGCAAAAGCAATCCCAAGACCGCCCAAAACCAGCACGATAATCACAGCTAGAATGATGAACGGAACTTTCTTGCTCTTTTTGGCTTCTTGATTGTTGCCACCGTTTTGAATACCGGTCTGCATACCGTTTTGCAGCCCATTTTGAAGCGCTGGGTTCATGACAGTTGTCGCATTGGCAGGGCCGCCCATATTGCCGCCCACGCCAGCGCCACCAGCGCCGCCCACACCAGCGCCAGCAATGACCTGCGTCGGAATAGAACTCTCGCGACCAGCCAAATAAGCGTCCAGCGTGTTTTTCATATCGTTTGCAGTAGCAAAACGCCCGCGCGGGTCTTTTTGCAAAGCCTGCATAATGATAGCGTTTAGCTGCTGGTCAATGTCTGGATTGAGTTCGCACGGAGCAATGGGAGTTTCGTTGACTTGCTTCATGGCAACGCTGACCACATCAGGCCCATCAAATGGCAGCTGACCTGTGGCAGCCTCATACATCACAACGCCTAGAGAATATAGGTCGCTGGCAGGAGTCAAAGTTTTGCCTTGTGCCTGCTCGGGGCTGACGTAGTGAGCCGTGCCCAAAACAGACGAATCGTGAGTCATCGCAGCATTGCCAGCCTGCGCAATTCCAAAGTCCATGACCTTGACGTTGCCATCAGACTTAATCATGATGTTTGCCGATTTTATATCGCGATGGATCACGTCATAGCCGTGCGCCACGCACAGAGCAGCGCAAACTTGCGATGCAATCTCTGCAACTTTTCTCGGGTGAATTTTGCCGCGCTGCTGAATAGCGCTTTTGAGGTCTGTGCCGCGCACGTATTCCATGACGATATAATACGACTCGCCATCGCGCCCCCAATCGTAAATGTTGACGATAAAAGGGCTCTGCAGATTAG
Organism: Bacteroidaceae bacterium; assembly: GCA_963616365.1. Lineage (GTDB taxonomy): Bacteria > Actinomycetota > Coriobacteriia > Coriobacteriales > QAMH01 > CAVAWX01. The sequence continues at coordinate 578 of CAVEKR010000245.1, read as the reverse complement.
CGGCTGCCTGCGCTTCTTGCCTAAAACGCGCCGCAAAAGTCTCGTCTTGGGCATATTGCGGCAGCAGCACCTTGAGCGCAACGGTGCGCCCCAAAGTGTTATCTGTAGCTTTATAAACCTCGGCCATGCCGCCCATGCCGATTTTTTCAAGTATCTGATACCTGTTACCAAATATTTGTTGTTCCACTTTTACTGTACTCCCATCGTTCACAGCACATCTATATTTTAATCAAAAATGCGCGCATAAGTCGCACAAGTCAAAAAATTTATAGCTTTTACAGTTCTTTTTCCGCCTGCTATTAGACACCTTCTAATAGTTTATGGCGAACACCACGCCCGTTTTGGGCGTTTTTAGCAGGAGGCGCTTCGCGTTTTTTATGGCGAACACCACGGTGCTTTTGCGCTTAATAATGGCGAACACCACACGCGCTTGCTCACTTGCTATAGGGGTGTTCGCCCACCCCATTGTGGCAAAATTACAGCGCATCAAGGGCTGCCTCTAAAATAGCGCCAGCCTTTGGAGCTGCGACTTCTCCGCCGTTATCGCCCTTCTCGACGACAATCGCCACGGTAACGCT
>CAVEKR010000244.1:0-2319 GCA_963616365.1 Bacteroidaceae bacterium | reverse complement strand
GATATTGAAGACACATGCAGCATCAAGGTGGATAACACATCTAAGATGGTATCTCTTGATTCGCTGCAAGTGCCAGACCCTTCTAACAGCGATTCCACTGCGCAGCCAGCATATGTTGTTCAGATTTTTCCTGATAAGGATTCCGACTTTTATAAGGAGATTTGCGAGAAATTTACAGCACAGGCGCAGTTTGACGATTCTATAGAGGGCGGCAACTATAATTCCGAGATTTATTATTGTACGCCGCTCATGCTAGACGATGGGGTTTGCATATGGGCATATTCTGAGCCGGTCGACGTGGCTTTGAAGGGACATTTGGATTCCATTGTGCCAACGCGCTTTTTTGCAATAAGTGGCAAGGATACGCCAACTCATGCATATGGCATTCAAGCTGCGGATCTGTTTGCGGGCACGGTTTGTGTTAACGGCAAGGTGTCTGCAAATTGTTCTTTTGGAGACGCGTATGCAATGGATGCAAAGGGGAGTTCTAGTTGGAGTGCCTCTAGTGATTCTTTGTCAGAAACTCACGGGGCTGGCACGTATTTTAAGGCGGGCAAACGCCTTGATATGCGTGACTACTTTGATTTGGGTTCTAAATATGACGGCGCTGTTTTGATACCGCAAAATGGTGCTCCGCAGGTTTCTCTTGTTACATCTTGTACGGGCGCAGCTGTTGTTCAAGATGATAAGGCGCAGGTAGAAGTTGGTGGCGTTAAGCAGGAGGGTAGTGCTGGCGGTGCGGGCGCTAGTGGCGCGAACGGAATTGAAGCTGTGGATGACGCCAAGCGCACGCAGCTGTGGGGCACAAAAGAGATTACGGTTACTTTTGATAATTTGTTGGGAGAAGATGGTTCTACATCGCAGACTACAGCAGATAAAAAGTGCGCATTTTGCTCAACGTTATTGCAGGCAGGCATTGATGTGCCAACTCCTGCAGATTACACGGATTCAAGTGGGACTATCTTGCGCTTTATTGGCTGGGGAATTTCTGGCAGCTCTTCTGGATATACTTATGCGCCAGATAGTTTGGCAGAAAAAGTCAAGCTCAATAGCGATATAACGGGCGCAAAAAATGGAAGCGTCACCTTTGTGGCGCGCTATGTGCCAGTTAAGAGCGGGCAATATCTTGTTTGTTTTAAGGTGGATACGACAATTTCTGCCTATAGTGTTTATAGCGGTACACAGCCAGTGTATTCGCAGGTCAGCGGGGATACGCGTGCGGCTGTTCCTGCAAGAATTGATGGCAATGAAGGCTGTTATTATAGCTTTGGCGGCTGGGTTGACGCGCAAAATGGCGGCGCGAGCAGCGCAGGCAACGACAATGCGGACGCCACGAAACATTGGACCTTACCCCCTGTCACACAAGATGTAAGCTATATTGCCACATTTGAGCAGCAAGAAAGCCTTGTTTCTTTGACGTTTACGTACAGAAATTCTGATGAGGCATGGGTGAGTTCAAGTGAACGAGTTAAATATTATGCAGACACAAATGAGGCAAGCAAAAAATATGTGAGCAAAGGCGATGTGGTAAAAACATCTGAAACAGTTTATACCTGCACAGGTTATGGACCTCGCAAAACAGATGTTGAGCCATATTATACTGACAGTTTGCCGTCAATAAAAAGTGATTCGTTTTGGCGCTATTCAAATGTCTATTATGCCAAATATGACTCCGCGCCGCGCACAGTTAACGTGCAATTTATGGATGGAGATGTTGAGTATGCAAAGACTTCTTCTCCAATAGAAACAAATATCCTTTTTGATAACGTTCTTACATCTTTAGGAAAAGAAAATCCGTCTAAGGATTCTGATGGAAAGAGCTTTTTGGGTTGGTCTAAAACAAAGGGTGCAACCAGCCCTGATGTAACAGTGGTAAATAGCGCAAAGCTTTCTAGCTTGGTTGATAGCACAAGTGATGACTTGGTGCTATATGCAGTGTATGGAAATGCTCAACCTGCAATAATCGAGTTTTACGACGCGCAAGCATACCCAAATAATTTATCAGATGACAACCTTATTACCAGGCTTTCTGTCGAGCGCGGCTCAACTATAGAGGCTACGCTTAGTGCAGCAAAAAAGTCTGCCATCATTCCAACAAGTGCTGGCAAGTATTTTTCTGGCTGGATTGATGCATCTGGCAATGCTTTTTCAACCACAGATGCTGTTAAGGCAAATACAAAATTGTTTGCAACCTACAAAGATGTTGAGGTTGTCCAAAGCGACCAGGCAAAAACAGACTTTAGTATTGATACATCTAAGTTGCTGATATCTGTGGCAGACATTGACAAGGTGGATAAGGTGACGCTGTCTTTGGCACCT
>CAVEKR010000243.1:0-2339 GCA_963616365.1 Bacteroidaceae bacterium | reverse complement strand
CTCTACAAAAGGCAGCTCTTGGAGTTTTTGCATGAAGTAGTCTCCCATTTCTTGCACATGCTCGCAAAAGCCGTCTTCTTTCATGATGTTTGTTGTTTCAAGTGCTGCAGCGCACGCAATTGGCGAGCCTCCAAAAGTAGAACCATGCATTCCAGGTTTTAGTATTTCTGCTGCCTGTCCACAAGCTGCAAAAGCACCTGCTGGGATACCGTTTGCGATGCCTTTTGCCATGGTCACCACATCTGGCACAATACCAAATTTTTGGAAGGCAAAATATTTTCCGCTGCGGCAAAAACCAGTTTGGACCTCATCTACCATCAACAAAATTCCGCGCTCTTGAGTGAGCTTTCTAGCAGCTTGCAAGTACTCTTTTGAACATGGCCAAACTCCTGATTCTCCTTGTATTGGCTCTAGCAAAAGCGCTGCTGGCTTTGTGCCATCAAACTCTGAGTCAAGAGCTTGCTCAAGTGCGGCAATATCATTTAGAGCAACATGATTAAAACCTGCAGGCAACGGAGAAAACGGATCTTGAAAACGGTCTTGAGCAGTGGCTGCAAGTGTTCCAAGAGTGCGCCCATGGAATGATTTTTTTGCTACTACAATTCCAAAAGCACCATCTAGGTGTGTTGCTCCCCAGCGGCGTGCCAGCTTAATTGCTCCTTCGTTGGCTTCTGCTCCCGAGTTGCAAAAGAAGAGCTTCCAATTGTTGTCTGCGTTGTTTGCTTTGGGGTTTTGGGTGCTTGCGGCGCTTGTGGCTGCTGTGGCGGACTGTGCTGCATCTGCGCTCTCATTTGCGCCCGCAACTGCGTCTGCAGCTTCGCCTGCGGCTGCTACACCCGCTGCGCCTGCAGCGTCCGCTACGTCCGCCCCTGCGCTAAGCATTTCTGCGATATTTTTTGCAAGCTCAGCGCGGTGTTCGACATAAAAATAATTGCTCACATGCCATAAATTTTGCAGCTGCTCATTTACAGCTTTTAGAACGCGCTTATTATTATGACCCACACTCACAACGGCAATACCAGCTAAAAAGTCAAGGTATTCTTTGCCTGTATCATCATATAAATTGCAATCTTGTCCGCGCACAAATTTAACGTCTTGACGACCATATGTATGCATGACATATTGTTTTTCCAGCTCTTTTGTCTCAGCTAAACTCATTTTTACTCCTGCTCATTCTCTATTTTGCCCGCGCCCAATTTTCATTGTTGCAAGTGCGGGGGGGGCACATCATCATTTATAAGCACACCAACAAGTGTGGTGTTCGCCAAAAAAACGCCAGCCCTATTCTTTAGAACCAATCGTTTGTATTGCTAAATCAAGTTTAGCAGCAAAATTGCTCACGGGCGCTTCTACAAAGTCAGGATTTACCGCCACGTCGTCTCCGCGCCTGATGAGCGTGCCCACGCCCTCGTTAGAAAATATCTCAAGCACCAGCGCATGAGGGGTCGTACCATTGATTATGTGCGCTTTTGCAACACCAGCAGAAAGGGCTGTAACGCAAGCATTTATCTTTGGAATCATGCCTAAGCTCATTGTGCCGCTTTGCGCCAAGTTAACAGCCTCTTCTAGCGCCATGCGCAAAACGAGAGTCTCTTTATTAGAAAAGTCCGTGTACAAGCCATCAACATCAGTAAGAAAGACAATCTTTTGAGCACCAATAGCTGCAGCAATCTCTCCAGCTACGGTGTCAGCATTGATGTTATAGTCTCCATCTGCCCCATATCCAACTGTTGCAATAACAGGAATATAGTCTGCTGCCAGCAAGTCTTCGATAACGCGCGTATCTATTGTCTCGACCTTGCCAACGCGCCCGAGCTTTTTCTCATCCAAGGCACTAGCTTGGATAACTTTAGCATCAGCGCCATTTAGTCCAACCGCAATAGAGCCATGTTTATTTATGGCACGCACGAGCTCTTGGTTTACCTGACCCACCAAAGTCATCTTGACAATTTCCATGGTTTGTTCAGTGGTAACGCGCTGACCAGCTTCAAAATGCGAATCAATATCCATGCGCTCCAGCATTTTGTTTATAGCAGGCCCGCCCCCATGCACAATCACAGGATTTGCGCCCATGAGCTTTAGCATAATGATGTCATCAACCACCGCATCGCGCAGCGGCCCTGATTGCATAGCAGCTCCGCCATATTTAATGACCACAGTTTTGCCAGTAATATCTTCTATCCAAGGAAGAGCCTCTATCAGCACTTCTGCACGTGTGCTGTGAGAAATTTGCCCGTTATCTACTTGCTTTCTAAATTGCATAACTACCTAACTTTTATAACTGTCTAGCTGCTTTTTTATGACTTTCTAGCTGCTTTTTGCTTGTTGTGATTGCTTTT
>CAVEKR010000242.1:0-2352 GCA_963616365.1 Bacteroidaceae bacterium | reverse complement strand
GTTTGCAGCTCAATGTTAGCGCTCACCCTACTATCCGAAATACTTATTGCTGCTGCTTGTTCATATTGGGCAGTAATGGTTAAGCCAGAATCAGTAACGTTTTTATAATCCTCACTGCCCCACTGCTTGAATGCAGCACCAGTTATGGGGCTTGCAGGCACATTTGTTGGAGCGCTGGCTTGTGCAGATGGATTACAATTGCTTATTAATATGTCATCTTTGCCAATTGCACCAGCATCATCAATAAACTTTACTCGGTAATAGCAATTTTCATCACTAACACGATCATCTGCACTTGTCACAGCTTTTGGAATCGTTTTTTCAAAGATATATTTTGTGTTCCTTCCAGGAAGGGCAGTTGAATCACATTCGGTTATTCCATCTCCTTCAAAAACAATCTCCGCAAGCAAAGAATTCCCTGAAAAACAGCTCCAACCCAGTTTGGTCACACTGCTTGGAATGGTTATGCTGGTCAATGATTCGCAACGGTCAAAACACGAATCGCCAAGCGAGGTAACGCCATTAGAAATGTTTATACTACTAAGCAAGCTACAATTTTCGAAGCAGCTAGTACCTAAATAGGTAACGCTATCTGGAATATCTATACTACTAAGAGCAGTGCAATTATAAAAACACTTCGTTTCAAGACCAGTAACACTATCTGAGATTTTTACATTGCTAAGAGCGGTGCAACCAGAAAAGCACTCAATTCCAAGCTCAGTAACACCATTTGGAATATTTATGCTGGTAAGAGAAGTGCAATTTTTAAAGCATGCGGATTGTCCTGAACTACCAATTGAAGTAACAGTGCTTGGAATAGTTATGTTAACAAGAGAAGTGCAATCTTCAAAACAAGAACAACCTATCGAAGTCACTCCTTCTGGGATATTTATGCTGTTAAGAGCTGTGCAACCGTAAAAACAAGAGGCACCTATTGAAGTAACACCATTTGGAATATTTATACTAGTAAGAGAAGTGCATGATCTAAAACATCCGTCATTTAACGAGGTAATATTGCTTGGAATGGTTACGCTTACAAGAGAAGAGCATAATTCAAAACATCCGTCATTTAATAAGGTAACACTATCTGGGATGCTTACATTAACAAGAGAGGTACAAGACTTAAAGCAGCTGCGACCAATTGCGGTAACGCTATTTGGGATGTTTGCATTGACAAGAGCAGTACAAGACTCAAAGCAGCTGCGACCAATTACGGTAACGCTATCTGGGATGTTTATGCTATTAAGAGCAGTGCAATTATAAAAGCACTCACTAGGTAACAAAGTAAGGCTACTTGAAAGTGATACATTGCTAAGAGCACTACATTTATAAAAGCAATACCCGCCTAGGCTAGTCACACTATCTGGAATAGTTATGCTAGTAAGTGAAGTGCAGCTCCAAAAACAATACCTACCCAATGAAGTAACACTATTTGGAATAGTTACACCAGTAAGGAGTGTGTTTGGTGCCCAATCTTCAATAAATAGATATTCGCCAAGCGAGGTAACAGTATAATCTGTGCCTTCATATGTAATGCTTGAAGGGATTTCTACTTTGCCATCTGTTGGAAAACCGCTACCCTCTGAAGTGTCGCAGCTTGTTACTGAGGCTGTTTTGTTTGTGGTATCAAGAGTGTAGGTAAGATATCCTATCTTGGCAGTTGGTTGTTGTGCGGCTTGTGCGCTTATTGCTCCATAAAAGCATACGCTAGCTGCAATAGCTGCAAGCAGGGCAAATGCGAGTATAATTTTTTGAATGCGCGCGCTTTGAGAGACCCTCCACGACTTTTTTATGCAAAAAAAATCGCCTTGCTTCTTCCTGTTTTGTACGTCTATTAACATCTTGTGTCCTCTACTTCTCTTAAAAAAATAAACTGATAGTGCCATATGCACATATAACATCAATTCTAGGCCAGTTTCAGCAGCTAGACAATGTGCAAATCTAAGGTTTTGTAACCCCCAAGCTGATTTCTTGGTCTAAAATTGCCAGCACAGCCCCTTCTCTGCAATTTCTTTTCCACAAGCTGTGCAATACATTTTTCCTCCTATTGTCCTAAAAAATTAAAAGTTAGTTCTAAAAGTCATCCTAAAGTTCAAAGGTTCACGCTAAAGGAGTATGCAAACTTCCAAAGGTTCACCCTAAAGGAGCGGGCAAACTTCTAAAAGCGCACATTAACGCACGTTAAAGAAGCGCACTAAAAAACGCATATTGCGCGCTGTCCTTGCCAAACTTTACTTATCATAAACGATGAGCAGCGCCATCTTAAATTTGCCGTCAGCTTTTACATAGTGCTTGCCACCTTTGTCAAACTTAAAGCTCTGACCTGCCTCGATATTATGCTCACTACCCTCA
>CAVEKR010000241.1:1454-2362 GCA_963616365.1 Bacteroidaceae bacterium | reverse complement strand
CGGCAGCTCCAATTTATCCAGCTCAGGCTGGAGGTTTCTAGAAACCAGGGTGATATTATAGCCGTCTTTAATCTTTGCGCTTACGGTTGCAGAATAGACCATGTTCTCGCGCGTGATGGTTGCTATGCCTTCTTCTTCACTTGTGCATGCGACCTCGGATAGCTTGTGCTTTTCTCCATTGCCATCGCTAAACTCCTGCTCAAGCAGGTCTTGGCGAGTTGTGTTTTTTATGTCACTATCTTGAATGCGCACCTCTACGTCTTCATTTGCGTTTTTGATGGTGGTTGCCTTTTTCTCTCCGCTCAAAAGAGAAGAAACCTGCTGATAGACCTGTGCCACCGTGGTGTTCATGCGCGCTAAAGCGTCCTTGTCAAAACTCAAATGCAAGGTCGGGTCTGCCTTTTCTTGCCCATTTTCTGCCTCGTAGCAGCCATCAGTGTGTTCGACAAGCTCAAGCACATTGCGAGAAATTTCTATCACCTTCTCATCATCTGCGCCCTTGATGTCAATTTCTAGGTCGGTGCCCGTCATCTCAGACATTCCAGATTGCGCCGCCTCAAGAATGGTAACCCCAAGGTCAGGGGCAATGTTATAAATCTTGTCCTGCAGCTCAAGAACCTGATTTTCCGTCTTGATTTTATCCTCATCAATCAAGGCGTAGAGCAAAAACGAGCCGCTGTAAATGTTAGCCGAACTATCCATTCCAGACATCATGGTGCTAGCGCTGGTATTATTATCAATAACGCCCACTTGAGAAATGCCGTCTAGGTCATAAACGCGCTGCCCGATAGTGTCAGCGATCTTATAGCCCTCATCTTTTGGCAGGTCCTCGTTGTCAATTTTTATAGAAACGCCAATGTCGTTTTGGGTCATGGTCGGTATCATCACAACACCCATTTGCAGCACCA
>CAVEKR010000241.1:593-1444 GCA_963616365.1 Bacteroidaceae bacterium | reverse complement strand
CCATCTGTAGCACCAAAATAATTGAGGTGACGAACAACACGCTAGGTATGAGCATTGTTAATGCCCTATGGCGCAAACAAAATCCGAGACTTCTTGCGTAGGAATTTTTGAGTCGCAAAAACCACTTATACTCTTTTGGCTCAGTGTCTTTAAACATCTTAGAGCCCAGCGCCGGCACTACAGATAAAGCCACAATCAAAGACGCTAGCAGGGCAAATGAGATGGTTAAAGCAAATGGCACCATGAGTTGGCGCACTGTTCCTGAAGTAAAAACAAAGGGGAAAAACACGCAAATTGATGTGAGGGTGGATGCAACAATAGCACCTGTGACCTGCATTGCTCCTTGAGCAGCAGCTCGCGTGGCAGAAAGTCCACTGGCACGCATTCTGTAAATATTCTCCATCACCACGATGGAATTATCCACCAGCATACCAATTGCCAAAGAAAGCGCCCCAAGCGTCATTATATTTATGTCCAAACCCCAAAAATACATGATAACCAGTGCAAATAGCACAGAAAATGGGATGGAGAACGCCACGACGAGTGTCGGCTTAATGTTTCTTAAAAAGACTGCTAGGACTATTATTGCAAGGAGTGCTCCAAGTAGCAGGCTTTTTAGGATTGTAGAAATGTAGAGGTCAATGTAGCTGCCTTGGTCCATTAGGGTGATGATGTTTAGGGCTTGGTCGTTGTTGGTGGACTGGGCGGACTGGGCGGAGGCGTCCTGGCTCTGGGCGGCTTGGCTGGACTGGGCGCTTTGATCTTGGGCTTGGGCATCTTGCGCGGGGTGTTCGCCACCTGCGCCCTGCTCCGCTTTTTGCAAATCCGCGATGGCCGCCTTGCACGCCTTA
>CAVEKR010000241.1:0-583 GCA_963616365.1 Bacteroidaceae bacterium | reverse complement strand
TGTAGAAGTCTTGGTAACAGAGAGCAAAATACCTGCTTGACCATTGAGTTTTGCGTAAGAATTGCCCGTAGAAGAAGTGTCGACCACATCTGCCACATCTGATAGGTGAATATCTCCTACACCATCAATGTTTGTGAGCACCATGTTGCGCAGCTCATCTGATGAGGTGTATTTTTGTCCAATCTTTACCATCCATTGGTCATCACTATTTGTATCACTTGCATAGCCAGCAGGCATTTCAAAGTTTTGTGCCTGAATTAGCGAGCTGATGGTATCTTTTGTTACCAGCTGATTTATGTTTGCGTTGTTTTTAGCTGAATCGCGCGAGTCCTCGTATTGAGATTTCTGCTCTTCAAGCTCCTTTTTGCTTTCTTGTACTTGGCTGCGCGCCGCATCAATCTTATTTTGGGCATCACTTAAAGATAAAATAGTGCTGGTCTTTGTTTTATCAGCACTTTTAAGCTGAGTTAGCTGTTCGTTTACTTGCGCAAGCTGGGTCTTTAGCTGCTCAATTTGTGTCATATAGGTACTGCGCTGCTCATCTGTTTGCGCCTGCTCTAAGGCTGCTTGTGCCACCTGAATT
>CAVEKR010000240.1:0-2369 GCA_963616365.1 Bacteroidaceae bacterium | reverse complement strand
ATGGGCATTCTTATAGAACAAAAAGGTCGGGGAATCTCGTTAGATGAAGCAACAATTCGCAGTAAAAAAGCAGGGTTAGAAACGCCCTATCAACAAGCATTGTGGTATGCGAATAACTTGCCGTTTTCTATTCGCCCTCGCTGGATTATTACCTGCAACTTTGACGAAATTAGAATCTACGACCAAGACCAAGAAGACACTAACCACTACGAAACTGTTCTGTTAGAAAACTTGAGTGAAGAGAGTTATCGCCTCTCCTTTTTTACTGATAAACAATATTCTCGCATAGAACAAGAAAAGCAACTTTCTGTTCAAGCAGGTGAGATTGTAGGAAGGCTTTATAGCCAGCTTTCAAGCCAGTATAAAAACATAGAGACCAACAAACACGAACAGTTTTCCTTAAATGTGCTTATAGTGCGTCTTGTCTTTTTGCTCTATGCAGAAGATGCAGAATTGTTTAAAAAAGATGCTTTCTTGCATTACATGAAGCAGTTTGACGCTCCTCAAATGCGAAGCGCCCTAATAAGCTTGTTTGAAGTGCTTGATACCCCAATTAGTGAGCGCGATCCTTATCTATCAGAAGAACTTTTAGCGTTTCCCTATGTTAATGGGGATCTTTATTCAAGTAAAGTAGATATTGTAATTCCTCAGTTCACTGAACAAATCAAGCTTGATTTACTTCTTGAAGCATCGCAAAAATTCAACTGGAAAAAGATTAGCCCTACCATTTTTGGTGCAGTATTTGAATCTACCTTAAACCCTGAAACGCGCCGTGCAGGTGGTATGCACTACACCAGCATTGAAAATATTCATAAAGTTATAGACCCCTTATTTTTAAACGATCTACAAACAGAACTTGAGCGCATTGAAGGCGAGCAGACAGAAAAAAATAGAAAAGTAATGCTTAGAGCATTTCAGAAAAAACTTGCTAGCTTAAATATCTTTGACCCAGCTTGTGGAAGTGGTAATTTCTTAACAGAAAGCTATCTGTCGCTCAGAAAGCTAGAAAACCGCGTTATAGAATCGCTTCAAGGAGATCAAAGCTCTTTTGATATTGATACCGATAGCTTAATTCAAGTTTCTATCTCCCAGTTTTATGGCATAGAGATTAATGACTTTGCCGTTAGCGTTGCAAAAACTGCTCTTTGGATTGCTGAAGAACAAATGATGGAAGCAACGCAAGAAATTATTATGGCGCCCTTTAACTTTTTGCCGCTGAAGTCTAATTCAAACATCTGCGAGGGCAATGCCCTTCGTATGGATTGGAATGAGGTTCTGCCAGCTGATAAGTGTACTTACATTGCGGGCAACCCGCCGTTTTATGGCGCATCAAACTGTTCAAAAGAGCAAAAGACAGAAATTACCAATCTGTTTGTTGGTGTCCGTCTTGCAAATTCTCTGGATTATGTTTCAGGTTGGTATTACAAAGCTTCAGAATATATAGAGGGCACGAAGGTTTGTTGTGCTTTAGTTTCAACAAACAGCATCACGCAAGGCGAAATTGTTGCTCCACTTTGGGAAACAATTATTGATAAGTTTAACATCGTAATTAACTTTACTCATAGAACTTTTATATGGACAAGCGAAGCATCGCAAAATGCTCATGTACATGTTGTAATTATCGGATTCTCATCATGCATCACCAATAAGCAAAAACAAATTTTTGACAATGGCGAAATAGTTAATGCTGCAAATATCAATCCCTATCTCCTAGATGCACCAACGACTATAGTAAAAAGCAGAGGCAAACCAATTTGTAAGACTCCGAAACTCACTAAAGGAAACCAGCCTTCAGATGGTGGATTTTTGATTTTGCAACCTGAAGATGCTGACGCAATAATTCAAGAATATCCAGAATGTAGAAAATGGATTAGGACATACATTGGTGGCAGAGATTTTTTGCATGGAGGACACAGAAAATGTTTGTGGTTAAAGGATATAGATCTTAATGAGATATATGAAATTCCCCCAGTTAGAGACAGGGTTAAAAATGTAGCTGAGTTTAGAAGGAACAGCACAGCTGCCCCAACAAGACAAAAAGCAAAAACTCCACATCTGTTCTTTTCAATGCCTCAAACTGACGCAACGTATTTGGTTATCCCTCGCGTTTCATCTGAAAGACGAGTTTATGTGCCGATTGATTTTGAAACACCAGAAAATATTGCAAGTGATTCGGTGTCAATTGTCCCAGGCGCAACGCTTTTTCACTTCGGCATTCTCTCTTCACAAACGCACAACGCTTGGATGCGCGTAGTTTGCGGCAGGCTTAAAAGTGATTATCGCTATTCAGCGGGCATTGTCTACAACAACTTCCGACGGCGTAAAGTTGATGGGGGTTGGCACTATCATCCGATGCCAACCATACCTGA
>CAVEKR010000239.1:0-2383 GCA_963616365.1 Bacteroidaceae bacterium | reverse complement strand
GCCATGGCAACAGCCATTTGCATGACGGTTGCTTGAGGGCCTGCAGGACTGGAGTGTTCGCCCACGGGCTGGCCAACGCCTGCCCAAGCTGTCTCCCACTGCGTCATCTCTTTTGGATCTGGCATCAGAGATTTTGTGAGGTCAAAGTCTTGGGCGATGTCGTTGTTAAAGCCAAAACGCGTAGCATATCCCACCAGCTTGTCGGCTCCAAGCTCGTCTGCAATTTGGGCAAACGCCGTGTTAGCAGAATGAGCCGTGGCCTCTGCAACGGTCAAGTTTCCCCAGTTAGAGTTGTGATAGTTGGTAACTGACGCGTTGCCAATTTCTATGCTAGGCGGGCAGTTGAACACCGTATTGCTTTTGACAGTTCCAGTGTCTAGACCTGCGGCAAGCGTGATAGCCTTAAAAGTCGAGCCCGGGGCGTATAAGGTTTGAGTGGCGCGGTTGACCAGCGTGCCTTCGGTGGAGGCGCTGCTTGAGCCGCTGCCCGAGCCACTGCTGCTGCCGCTCGAAGAGCCGCCCGAGAGCAGGCTGCTCACATCGTTGGCATCATATGTTGGGGTAGAGGCTTCTGCCAAAACAGCGCCTGTTTTTGTATCAAGCACCACAGCAGCGCCTTTTACGCCTTGGAGCTGGTTTTGGGCACTCTTTTGTATCTGGGAGTTTATTGTCAGCTTGACATCGTTACCAGGGGTTTTTTCTCCAGCAAAAGCCTTGATGGCATCGCTAAAAGTCTCAAAGCTATCTTGACCTGTGAGCGTGGAACTAAGCGAGGCCTCAAGCCCTGAGCTGCCATATTTTGAAGAAGTGTAGCCGACCACGTGTGCAGCCAAGCTACCCTGCCTTGTTAAAGTGTGATTATTGTTTGGCATTGCCTGCAGTTCTTCTGCCTTAAAGACCTGTATATAAGTCAAGTTTGCTATTAAGGCAGCAAAGAGCAGGGCGAACACCGCAATAACAACTGTTAGTCTCTTTCCAAGAGCGCTGCGCCCTAAAATGCCAGTGTCAGAGCCTAGCAACTTAATCTGACCTGTGCTTCTCATTTCTGTGCCAAGGCCTGTTCCTTGGTTGCTTATGCATAAGAGCAGGCCGACAATAATAAAACTCGAAATCAAAGAAGAGCCACCTTGGCTCATAAAAGGCAAGGTCAAACCTGTTAACGGAATAAATCCCGTAACGCCTCCAATAATGATGAATGCTTGAAAGCAAATAGATGTGCTAAGTCCAACTGCGCTAAAAGCAGCAAAGTCACTTTTTGCATTAGCAGCTGCTAGCATGGATCTTACAGCAAAAAGCATGAATAAAATAATGACGGCAGCGCCACCTAAGAGCCCCATTTCTTCTGCAATGGCGCTAAATATAAAGTCGCTTTCTGCAAATGGAATGTTTTCTGGCAGCCCTCTGCCAATTCCTTGTCCAAAAAGACCGCCATCTGCCAGCGAATATAAGGATTGCACAAGTTGATATCCAGAACCTGAAGGGTCGGCAAAGGATATAGAGATTGCACAAGCTGATATCCAGAACCTGAAGGGTCGGCAAAAGGGTTTTGCCAAATAGAAATACGAGTTTGAACATGGCTAAACATTTTGTAAAGCCCCATGCCACCAATGGCTACCAGCGCAATTCCTATAATCACATAAGAAATTCTGCCCGTGCAAACATAGAGCATGGTAAGAAAAATTCCAAAGAGCAAAAGGGCGCTTCCAAGGTCGCGCTCAAAAATGACTATCAATAAAGCCAAAACCCACATGGCAATCAGCGGGATTAGCGTTCTAAAATGTGGCAGCTTAAGGCCTATGCGAGTGCTGCGCATAACGCTTAGCAGTTCTCGATTGTCCGCTAGATATGCTGCCAAAAATAAGACAATACAAATCTTTGCAATTTCTCCTGGTTGAAACGACATCCCGCCAATGGAGAGCCATATCCTAGAGCCGTTATATTCTTGACCAATAACAGGCAGCATTGGCAGTAATAAAAGCACGACGCCCAAAAGTAGGCTTGTGTATTTTATGCGCCCGAGTTTTTCAAAAGACGAGGCAAAAAGCACTGTTAAAATCATGCAGACAACGGCTGCAAAAAGCCAAACAATTTGTTTTACAGCCGCATCTGGAGCTAGCCGCAAAACAAAGGTTATACCTATGCCTGCCAGCACAAATGCTATTGGCAAAATTGCAGGGTCTGCGTTTGGCGTAAACTTTCTTTCTGCCAAGTGCGCTGCAAAAAAAGCAACAATCAAGGCAATTGGCACAGAAAAAGACGAGACGTTGAGCTGCGCGCCGTCGTTAATGAGCAGCATAGCAAAAAACACCAACAAAATTGGTGTTGCGGCTATGAGCAGCCAAAGTTCTGTTGTTCGTCTATTTGTCATCTATTGTTTTTGCCT
>CAVEKR010000238.1:0-2389 GCA_963616365.1 Bacteroidaceae bacterium | reverse complement strand
CTTTTGTTTTTTAGCAAGTTTCTCCCAATCATTTATCTTTTCATTTGCCTTCCCATTAGAGATTTTCGAAAGTACATCAACTATAAACTCACGATGCATTGCATCAATTATTTCCTTAACACGATTGTAGTTTTCTGATAATTCTTCGTCTTTTTCTATAAAACCTTTAGAATCTACACCTAGCTCTTGGGTAGAACTTACAGAATTATTTGCTGCTTTTTCATCGCTGTCTGCATCAGCGGTATAAAAGTTATCAAGAGTTTTGAAATTCCATTTATCATCGCTCATTGTGTTAAGGTCATTATCAACGGGCTTTAACTTAAAGCGCAAGGTCTTAGGGACTTGATACATGCCGATAAAGTCCTTATAAACCGAGTCCTTAGAGACTGTTTCAGATGTTTCTGTTCCAGCCGCTTCTGGATTTGCAGATGTTTTTTCTGCTCCATTCTTTGTGACAAATTCTGCCATTTCATTTTTGTTTGCCATAATAATGCCTCCTTTTGTAGGAACTAATTTCTCTGTCGTATAAAGTTTACCATTTAGCTAATGTGTATGGCACCACAAAGCTAATTTAAAAACGCAACGGCAAGTGCGTTATTGAAAGAATAGCAAATAGAACGGACAAAGTTTTTTAACCCCAGGTTTTTTCTTCATAAAGTCTTCACAAAATGGAATTTACTATCCATTAGCTGCGGCTTTCTGAATACGTTTCTGTATGAGATTCTTTGCTGGCATTTTGATTTTTACCATAAAACGAGATATTGAACTTACTGCTGGGATGTTCGCCATGATGAGTATATCTACTAGCGTGGTGTTCGCCGTGAAATGAAATATTAGGCTTAATTGAAAATATCTATAGAAAATCTGAAGATTTGTGGCACAATCTAGATGTTCCTACGAGAAAGGGCGCGAACGGAGAGATACCTAAGCTACCCTTCTCATTTTATTTTCTTCAATTTTTTTACTAAAGACGGTCTGTCTAAATACACGCGATATTCATCTGCAAGTACCTTATACAATGAAGATGCATTTTTGTGACTTGGCAGTAATACTTTTCAAAAGCTGGTGGGCGTTACAGGGTTCGAACCTGTGACCTCTGCCGTGTGAAGGCAGCGCGCTCCCGCTGCGCCAAACGCCCGTTTGAAAATTGCGCCTCTTTTAAAAAGCAAGGCTTGCCGTCAAGGCAAGCAAAACTGCTATTGAAGCAAGTTCGCCGCGCCAAAACGAAGCAAGTTCGCCGCGCCGTTTTGGCAAGTTCGCCGCGCCGTTTTGGCAAGTTGCTACCAAAGCAAGCAAGCTTACTGCCAAAGCAGAACCGCCGTTAAAGCAAGGCTTACTGTCAAAGCAAGCAAGCTTACTGCCAAAGCAGAACCGCCGTTAAAGCAAGGCTGCAAAAAAGACGCACGAAAAAAGTGCGTTAGTAAGAATAACACGAATATTGCTTTAACTCAACATCAAAGTTAATTTGGTGAAAATTCACATGGTAATCTGCACATTTACAATTTATCTGCACCATTTTAGCCATAAATGATGCAAATTCCAAGTAAATGAGGTAGATTGTTGGTGTGCTTGGGTTGCTAGCGTGCGCTATCAACGTTGCTGGCAGCGCACCGCGCCAGCCGCGCCACACGCTGTTTTCACTGCCAGCAGTGCACACACGGCGCGCGCTTCCACAGCTCGCGGCGCGCACTCGCACTTCAGCGGCGCGCACTGACTAATCGGCTCGGGGCGCGCGCGCCAACACGATTGGTACTAACTCACGGCGTACATTAGCGCGGCGCACCACGCCAACGCAATGCGCGCTAGCTTACACTCAGTAAAAGTTTACTTCTTGTTTAAGGCTTTTTGCTTTTCAAGAAAATCAAGATATTGCTGGTATTTTTTAAACATCAAGTTTTTGGTGTATTGCTCCATGTATGCCCAGTCGGGCTCGTCTTCTGAATCGATAGGAAGCATGACCAGTGTATTATCTGCACTTTGTTGACGGAACTGCTTGCCATATGAAAATTTATTTTGTTGTTTTGAAATGCAGGCACAAATGAAATGCTTTACAAAAATGCTTAAATCGTCATTTTTGAAAAAGTAAATATTGTCATCGCCAGTTGCAATATAGGGGTGAACAAACGTATTACAAAACATGTCAACTGAAATAAAGTTTGAATATGTTTTCATATCTTTATTGCCAATAAACTCTGCAACTCCATTGTTAACTGAATTTGCCGTCAGTAATGGAATGTCACCTGCTATTCTATTTTCTTTGGTTAGCCTTTTGCCATGAAAATTCTCAAACAGAGAGCTAAATTTGATTGGCTTCCAATCCTTCTCCTTTAGCGCTGGGATATCTTTGTATTCAAGTTTTTTGATTTGCTTTTTTGCAAACGCTTCATAG
>CAVEKR010000237.1:0-2401 GCA_963616365.1 Bacteroidaceae bacterium | reverse complement strand
AACTCCAAGCCCCTATGCAGGCAAACCGAGCCCGTGGATAAACAAGCCGAGCCCGATTTTTCTTTTTGTCAAGGCGAGCCCCCTCAAGATGAACAAGCCGAGCTCTCAAATGAACAAGAATCAATTCTTTCCAAAGTTGCACCAGCCCGCAAACAGGCGTTATGTGCACTAAAAGAGGCTCTTGAACGCGCAGGCGACACACCCATAGACCTTGATTTGCGCGGAAGCATGCGACCTTGGAATTTAGCATGGAGCTTAATTTGTGCAGGGTTTAATGTTTCTTCATTTACTTTGGATGGTCATGCGTTTCGTTATATGGAAGAAAATGATCGCCCCTACTATAAACGCATTGAAAATAAATTTCCAAACCTCATACAGCACTGCAAAGACAAAGCAAAAGAAAACGACCGACCAAGAGGGAGCACTCTATTGGTTTCTGCAGGAAAATGGAGCGATGATGAGCTAGCTGCAAAAACCCAGCTTGAAAAAATGGTCAAACCAGAAATATCATATTGGGGATATGCTGCTATTTCTCATCTTGCAAACTCATTGATACATGAGCTAAATCAAAATAGGGCAGCCCAACAAGAAGCCCAACAACAAACCTAACAACAAGCAATGTAAAACACAGAAGCAATTTTGCTGCATGCAACTAAATCCAAAAACGCCACAACTAGATAAGGAATAACATGAAAGGTCTTTACTTAGACAAAATGCCACCCCCAACTGATACAAATGGGGTATGTATGGCACTTAAAGATTGCGATGTCCTTATTGTTGCCATTGACGCTCCAGGGACAATGGCAACATTGCGACACCTTATTGACCCAAGCAATGCCATTGCTAAATTTGCTACAGTACCCTGCATAGAAACAGAATACATTGCTGGAGATCCAAAATTTTTTATTGGCGCAATTAAGCAAGTCGTCTACACACATCCAGCCCAGATGACAATCATAGTAAATGGACCTGTGGGCATGCTCATAGGCATAGATTTAGAGCATATTGCACTTGAAGTCGAAAAACAGACATCAATACCAACACGTTATGTTGAAACAACAGGCAACGGCTCTTATAAGGATGGACTGTCTCAAGGCAAAAAGCTTGCAGAAGAATTTAACCTAATAGTGCAAAAATCAAAACATCAAAAATGCGCTGACATTAATCCTGGCATTAACGCTGAACTTAACACTAGCATTAACGCTGACCTTAGCGGCGACATTAACACTGAACTTAACACTGGCATTAACGCTGGTCTCAAGCCAGAAAAACACAACATACCTGCGCCATCATCAAAGCCGATACAGCAAGAAAAAGATAGCATTGAACCAAAAACAAACAGCACATTTACGCATCTATCAAGGCCAGAACAAGAAGAAATTGATGACCTTGAACCATATCAATTAGCAGACAACTCAGAGTTTTTCTCTGAAATGAATCTAGATTCTGCTACACAACAAAACTTTAGGCAAATTGCATTTTATGGCAAAGGAGGCATAGGCAAGTCCACTGTTGCCCAAAATGTAGCAGGTGCTCTAGCAGCACGAATGCAGAAAAAAGTAATGCTTGTTGGCTGTGATCCAAAAGCGGATTCAACACGATTGCTCACGCACGATGGCATACATGACACCGTGCTTGATATTTTACAAGCTCACAACAACTCCTCAGCAACGCTGCGACCAAAATATGAAGATTTAATCAAAATTGGCTTTGGAGGAATTAAATGCGTCGAGGCTGGCGGACCTGAACCAGGCGTTGGATGCGCTGGACGAGGAATTCTAGCTGCATTTAGCGCACTTGATTTGGCACATGCATACACTGACGACCTAGACTATGTTTTCTACGACGTCTTAGGTGATGTTGTTTGCGGTGGATTTGCAGCTCCAATCAGATCTGGACGGGCACAAGAAGTCTACCTAGTGGTAAGTGGAGAACTCATGTCTTTATATGCTGCAAATAATATTTGCAAAGGTCTTGCCCGCTATAGCGCAGGAGGCGCACGCCTTGCAGGAATCATTTGCAATAGCCGCAACGTAAAAGGAGAACATGAGCTTGCAAGCGCTTTTGCTAATGCTGTTTCTAGTATCTTGATTGCCACAATTGCCCGCGACGATAGCATACAGCAAGCAGAAATCAATCGCCAAACTGTCATTGAATACGCACCTGAGAGCAAACAGGCTGCCTTATATGCACAACTAGCAAATGACATTGAAAACAATAAGCACCGCTGTATTCCAACGCCACTTTCTGCTAAACAACTAGAATCGCTTATGAGAGCCCACGGTCTTTAATACAAGTGCTGTTCATAATCTTTGGCGCAAATATAGTGAGCAAACTTTGAAGACTGTACTCAGAAGCCATAATGGTTGTTTGTGCTTATGCATAAAAGCTAAGATTATAC
>CAVEKR010000236.1:0-2420 GCA_963616365.1 Bacteroidaceae bacterium | reverse complement strand
GCCTTTGGAGCAATGTTTAAGGGGCGCAAAACCAAACGCAAAGCAAATAATAATAAAGAGGATTTATTTCATGGCGAACACCACACGCGCATGCTAGAAAATAAAACCAGCAATAAGGATGCATAAATTGGGTAGTCTAGCTATAAAAACGCAAAACCTCACAAAACGCTTTGGCACACGGACTGTGCTAAATAATATCTCTCTAGAAGTGCCCACTGGTGCATTTTTATCAATCTTTGGGCCAAATGGAGCTGGCAAGACTACTCTTTTACGCATTTTTTCTACATTGCTTTGTCCAAGTTCAGGAACTGTTGAAATTACAGGGCTAGATGCAAAAGAAGATGCAGATAAAATCCGAGCTAAAATAGGGTTAATCTCTCATAATTCAATGCTTTATGATAATTTGACAGCACAAGAAAATCTAATGTTTTTTGCAAAGTTATATGGAGTAAAAAACCCTAAAAAACGTGTGAGTGAAATGCTATCAGCAGTTGAGCTTAGCAGCAGAAGAATTGATTGTGTGCATACTTTTTCACGCGGAATGGTGCAAAGATTAAGCATTGCAAGAGCCCTTATACATGATCCAGAAATTGTTTTTTTAGATGAGCCATATTCAGGTCTTGACCCCCATGCTGTAGAAGTTTTTGATAATATATTGCAAGCTCAACGTGCCAATAAGACTTTTGTTATGGTAAGCCACGACTTAGAAAAGGGTTTTAATATGTCTACACATGCGCTTATTTTGGCAAAAACGCAAGTTGCAAAATTTGCATGCCAAAATGAACTTGACTTTGAGAGCTTTTCTAAAATCTATCGCGAAGTTGTGGGAGAGGGCGTGTCATAAAAAATGAGAAGCCATATAAGAGAATTTGTTTTATGGTACTTTAAAAATGAGCCACTTGTTAATAAAAAATGAGAAGCTATATGAGAGAGCTGCCATAAAAAGATGAAAAGCGTAGATAAAAATAAACCATCAACGTTCATGCAATATAAAATTTTGCTGTCAAAAGATATGCGGCAGGAGTTTCGCACGTTTAGTATGCTTAGTTCAATGAGCATATATGCCGTGTTGGTTCTTATAATTTTTGGAGCTGTACTAGGGCAAAGTGCCATTGCTAGTGATATTTTGCCAATTTCAAGTGGACTAGCTTGGGCGTTGATAGTTTTTACATCTTTGATGGGACTTAATCGTTCTTTTAATGCTGAACAACAAAATGCAACACTTGAAGGCATAATGCTTGTTCCTCTTGAGCGTTCAGTAATATTTTTGGCAAAGGCTACTTCTAATTTTTTGTTTCTTCTAATAGTTGAAATAATTGCTATTCCTGTATTTTGGTTTTTATTTTTGACAACTACTAATTTGAGCGAAAGTGTTATTCTTGCAGTTGTGCCCTTGCTTTTGGGGACAATTGGCATAGCAGGTGTGGGAACGCTATTATCTAGCATAAGCATAAAAGCCCGCGGAAAAGACGTCATACTCACAGTGCTTTTTGTGCCAATTTTGTTCCCCCTATTATATGTATGCGCTACATGCACAAATGCCCTTGTTCTTGGTAGTGCAGGGTGTATGGATACCTTTACATCATCTATTGCACTAGCTGCAGGTTATGACATCATAATGCTCTTGCTTAGCTGGGCATTATATGATTTTGTGATAAGCGCATAAAGAGCGCATAGGGTTTAACTCGCATCTATGCTGACTTTTCAATATGATAAATTCTTACTATGCTATTATTGATTGTAATTATTGGCTGTATAGATTGAACAAAACATGAGATTAAACAAAACACGAAAGGGACAATAGATGGAAAATAAAAAAGCATCTAAGGACTCATGCAAAGATATAAAAATACCCCAACCAGGAAAATGGCCAGATAAAATTGCTCCTTGGGTATTGCTTTTTGGAGCTATAGCTTCTACCTTAGGATTTTTGCTTGCATTTTTTTATGCAAACCCCGTCAGCGGTGCTTCTGTTGATGGTGTTGAACTTGTAGGTACTGAACTAGTTTCAAACAAGCTATTGATTTCTCAAAAAATTTTTTACTTCCATATGCCTGTAGCGATTGCATCTTTTTTAGCTTTGGCATTTGCATGCTATTATTCTGTTCGCTTTTTTATAACAAAGCATTCACGCTTTGATACCTGCGCTCAAGCTGCAATGCAGATAGCATTGCTTTTTGTTGTTATGACTATGATAACAGGCGTTTTATGGACACGCTTTGAATGGGGCGTATGGTGGACATGGGAGCCACGCCTAACAACATACCTCATTTTAATGCTGATTATTATTGCGTATTTTGTTTTGCGAGCCTCTATTGATGAGCCTGAACGTTGTTTTTCGTTTGCAGCTGTAATCGCTATCATAGCAACAATAGATGTCCCCATATGTTTTATGGTTACGCGCTTGCTGCCATCAAGTG
>CAVEKR010000235.1:641-2422 GCA_963616365.1 Bacteroidaceae bacterium | reverse complement strand
GTGTAAACTCATCACGCAAACCAAACTTTTCTGCAATATCAGCGCAGACATCGTAGCTGCTGCGACACTCCCCTGGAGCTTGCTGCGCAGGACCGCCAACAACAACGGCCGTATAATACTCGCTATAACCTTGCGTTTGCATGTTAAGCTGCTCAGCACGCATGGCATCTGGCAAAAGCAAGTCTGCATACTTTGCAGAATCAGTCATGACCGTATCCCAAACCAAAATAAACTCACACTTGCTCTCATCAGACAAAATCTTGTGGGTATAGTTGATGTCTCCATGCTGATTTGTCAGACAATTACCTGCATAATTCCAGATAAACTTAAAGTCGCTCTTGAGCTTGTCCGAACCAGAAATGCCTGCATTTGTCGCAGTCATTGTGTGTCCGTGATCTATAGCGTTTACCCATTGATACACAGGAATGGTGGTCTCGATTGGATTTTCCGCAGGAATAGAGCTGACCAAATAGGTAGGCGGCTCTGCCTCACGCTGACCCGTATTTGTACCAGGAAGACCAATTTGCCCAATAAGAATTGGCAACAAAGAAATTGCGCGAGTTGATTCTTCTCCATTTGTATGACGTTGAACACCCCAGCCCTGGCAAATAAAGGGCGCTTTTGCATCCGAAATGATTTTTGCAAGCTCACGAATGCGACTAGCAGGAATTTGCGTTATAGGCTCTGCCCACTCTGGGGTTTTTTCGACCTTGTCATAGCCGTCCCCCATGATGTAGGCTTTATAAGACTTATTTTGACCCTTAGCACTTGCTGGCATGGTGCCTTCATCATAGCCAACGCAATACTTGTCCAAAAACTCCTTATTAATCTTGCCATCAACAATCCATTCATGAGCAATAGCAGCAACCAAAGCACCATCTGTGCCTGAACGGATAGGCTGCCATTCATCTGGATAAGCAGAGGCGCTCTCGTTAAGGCGATAATCAATATTGATAACCTGACCACCGCGTTTAATCACAGCCTCGCGCGCGCGAGCAAAATCCCATACAACATTTGCGCCGCCCATTCGAGTTTCTGCAGGACTATTGCCAAACATCACAATCAAATCCGAATGAGCCTCGGCCTCGCTAAAAGAGCTGGCATTTACGTTGTCATAAGGACTATAAACAGACGCCTTTTTGCCAAGCGTTTTATGTATCTTGCTGGTTTTATCAACCAAGTTTGTAGTGCTTCCAAACATATAAGGCATAATCATCTGCATCATATGCGTGGAATAATCTGCACCTTGATTTACATAGCCTCCAAGCAGACTCAATAAACGCAGCCCAGGCTGTTTGCCCGTACAACAATACATTCCTGTTGCATAGTTGACATAAATTGCCTCGTTGCCATAAGTCTCAATTGTGTACTTGAGCTTTTCAGCAATCAAATCAATGGCTTCATCCCAGCTTATGCGCTCAAACTTACCTTCTCCTCTTTTGCCAACACGCTTCATAGGGTACATCAGCCTATCAGGGTGATTAATCCAGCGCCGCATGCTGCGTCCGCGCAGGCAGGCACGCGCCTGCAAGGCTTCATCTCCAGTGTCGTCAGTCTCCATGTACTGAATCTTGCCATCTTTGGAATGCCATTTGAAAATACAATTTCCGCCACAGTTTACATTGCATTGACTCCAAGCGATTGTGTCTTGCGCGTCTGCTGCGTTTGCAGCGTCTGCAGCATTTGCTGCATTTGCCGCGTTTGCGGGCGCGCTGTTTTTGAAAATCTCTTGGCTGCCAACCAATGCGCCAGCAGCTGCCAAAGCTCCAAGTGCCCCTCCA
>CAVEKR010000235.1:0-631 GCA_963616365.1 Bacteroidaceae bacterium | reverse complement strand
GCCAGCGGCTGCCGAAGCTCCCAATGCCCCTCCAGCCTTAACAAAGGTGCGGCGCTTCATCGTTGCCTTTCCCTTTGGGAGCGTTGCTTCTGATTGCGTTGCCGCTACTTCTAGCGATGCTGCACTTGACGACGCCGCTTCTGCCTTTGGTTCTATTGTTGCTTCTTCTTTCATAGCCTTCCTCCTTTCAAGACGTGGCTTAAACCTTGACTTTGGACTTTGAGCCCAAACCCAAAATTTCTGAACCGTGACTTTAGAACCTAAAATTTGGACTGTGACTCTAAAGTCAAACTTTGTTTCAAGAATAATTTTCTAGTACGCTGCTTACTACTGCGGTGTTCCCAAAATTTTTCAAGCGCGTTTTTGTTACGCTGCTCCCAAAATTTTTTAGGCGCATTTTTGCATTTTGCTTAAGCGCATTTTTGGCGTGCGATATTTAAGCACAAATGCGCCCAATTTTTTGGCGCACTATATTTTTAGAGCACGCTATTCTTGAAGCAAACTAATAGTACTTTTTTGCAAGAAAAACTTGTCACATAAAGTATGCGATTTTTGCTTTTTCGCAGCTAAATCAAGAAAAAATGTTAGAATTAAACGAGCCATTTGCAAATTATTTTGGCGAACACCACAC
>CAVEKR010000234.1:0-2430 GCA_963616365.1 Bacteroidaceae bacterium | reverse complement strand
CTCTACAACTTCTACAGGGGTCAGCCCGTAGCGTCCTAAAAACAGTGACAAAAAAACCGCTGCCAGCACAAAAATGGCGATAAGCGTTTTTGCTCTAAAGCTGACCTTTGCCCTAAACACTGTATTGGCAGCTTCAGAAATGCTGTCTTGAAGATCTGTGGACTCTGCATCTGATTTAGAGCGCTTGCTTAACTCAGTGTTTTTATCTGATTCAGAGCGTTTATTTGATTCAGAACGTTTGCTTGATTCAGAGCGCGCGTTTTGCTCCTCTTGCTCATACAATGCTATATCTTCTTTTTTAGACAAAGCGTGACTCCTTAAATATTAAAGCTTACCCAAATTTTACTTAGAACTTGACGAGCTAGCTCCTGAGCTGGAAGTATCTGAAGAACTAGAAGAGCTGCTATCAGCATTATTGTTAGGTTTTACAATATATACTGTTCCTGTGCTTGGGTCTTGATATGCCTTGCCCATCTCAGAATAAGCAGTTCCACCGCCAGAAAAAGCATCCTCATCCAAAGTCTCTGGAGAAACCTCTTCCATTTGACTTTCATCCAAGCTCTCTGTTGCAGTTGAAGGAAGGTCAATATTCCAAGCGGCAACCAAAGAAACAATAACGCCGCACGCCAAAACAAGCATGCAGTCAGCCAAATTTACAATGTATGCAGAAGGATTGACGTCTTCTCCCACATCATTATGGGCACGAAAGCGACTATTGCGAAAACTCACTGCCATGGCTACTCCCCTTCTTTGCTAGAAAATGCCTGCTGGTCGTTGCTATTAGCCGTACTTGGCGCGCCTGTTGGATTTGGTGTGCCTGTTAAAGCATCGGTATTTTTGATTGTTTCTGATGAATTCTCAACTTCTTTAACTGTGTTTGGCGAACACCCTGCTGCTTTTGGCGTCTCTGGAGAACTTACACTTCCAGTAGCTCCAAACCCAAAAGGCTCAGAAGGTGCAGCTTGTGCCCCTGCTTGGGCACTTGATGCACTAGGTGCGCTTGGGGCAATTGGAGCGCTTGGTTTAGCCTTAGATTTTTTGGATACCTTTGGTGGTTTATTAGCGCTTTTTAGCACTTTTACCTTTTTCTTGGCATCTGCGCTACGCAAGTCTTTAGGAACAGCAGCTTGTTCTTGTGCTGCCTTAATTGCCAGTTTGCGAGCTCTATCTGCTTGCTTAAACTCTTGATAAGGGTCGCCCTTATATCCTTTTGGCAATTGAACACCTTCGGCCCGAGCATGTGCTGCCTTATCCAAAATAACGCTCATTAAAGATTCAAGCACATTGATATAAGAGGTATACCAACCAGAGCGGATTTTTGAAATAATCAAAGAAACAATAGCGCAGATAAGACCGCAAACTGTAGCATCAAAAGCAACAAGCAATGCATTTGAAAGCTGGGATACATCTTTATTGCCCAAAGCAACAATACCAGGACCTAATGGAATAAGTGTACCCATAAGACCTAGCAAAGGAGCAATTTTAGAGATTGTATCTGTCCAAGCAATGCGGTTTTTATAATGCTTTTCTGCATGTTCAATTTGTACCTGTGCCAGCGCAAATAATGGCTCTTCGGGGAGCCCCATATTGCGAGAAACCACCATGAGTGCGCATTTTTGAAAGCGCAAAAGCGCAGAATCGCACACAATGGAGGTGATTTGATTGTAATTAGCATCGTTAATGTTGTTTATGATGGCAGGCATGTTCTGCTTGTAATACCTGCGCTCAGTAAAAAATTCAACGAGAATTTGAGCAATAATAAAAATTGAACCTACAATAAGCAAAATCAAGGCAATGATGGTAGGAACCAACATTCCTTGAGATATGCTATGTAAAATATCGTCTAAATACTTGTTCATGTCTGTGTTTTTCTCCTTTGAATTTTTCTATCATTTAGCACGGGGCGTTCGCCATTATCATGTGACACGTGGAGTCGTAGGGCGTTCGCCATAAAAATATAGGTGCCCACCAGCATAATTACCATGGTTTTACAGGATAGCTATCTCCTAAAATCTCTTTTGCGTCTTCATCTGAAATTTCGATGTGATAAACAAGGCTGTAGAAATAACGGGCTTCTTCAACCATGTCTACGTCGTATTTGTCTGGATACATCAAGTTTGCCAGCCACTGAATGCCCAACCAGCGCTGGACGCCGTTTGGACGGTCGCACCAAGAAAACGGCAGGCTAGGCATGGCATAAACGCGGTTATTTTTGACTGCATCCATGGTTGCCCAGTCTTTGGAGGTCTTGATGTAACTTGCTGCACCACCGCGGATGTCATCGTCCCAAGAAATAATAATCTCTGGATTCCAAGCAAGAACCTGCTCAACTGAGACGCTACTCATACCAAAACTTGCTGTTGACTCTGCAACGTCTGCCACATT
Organism: Bacteroidaceae bacterium; assembly: GCA_963616365.1. Taxonomy (GTDB): domain Bacteria; phylum Actinomycetota; class Coriobacteriia; order Coriobacteriales; family QAMH01; genus CAVAWX01. The sequence continues at coordinate 45 of CAVEKR010000234.1, read as the reverse complement.
GTAAGCGCCTGCCACCTGGAAAGCCTTGGCGTGCTGGGAACTTTC
>CAVEKR010000233.1:0-2478 GCA_963616365.1 Bacteroidaceae bacterium | reverse complement strand
AGGGCAAAACGCTTTTTTGCGCTGCAGCGCTCTTGTAAACATTACACTTCCAGAATTGCCACGTGGTGTTCGTCATGAAAATGGACAAAGCGCCCGTGGTGTTCGTCATTAAAGTTTATTCGTAGATGGAGAGGAACTTTTTTGTGCGTTCGTGCTGTGGGTTGTCGATGACTTGGGCGGCACTGCCCTGCTCTATAATGCGGCCGCCGTCGATAAAAATTATGCGGTCGGATACATCGCGGGCGAACTTCATTTCGTGCGTTACTATGACCATGGTCATGCGCTCATCTGCTAGTTTGCGAATGATTTTTAGCACGTCTTGTGTGAGCTGCGGGTCAAGTGCGCTTGTTGGTTCGTCAAAAAAGAGGATTTCTGGCTTTAGGCAAAGCGCGCGCGCGATTGCCACACGCTGCTGCTGACCTCCAGAAAGCTCGCATGGCATCATTTCTTCTTTGCCAGCAAGCCCAAAGCGATCCAAAAGCTCGCGAGCCTGGGCGTCCACCTCTGACTTGTCGCGTTTTTGCACGCGAACAGGTGCATCCACAACGTTTTCTAGGGCGTTTCTGTGCGGAAACAAGTTAAAGTTCTGAAACACCAAGCCAAATTTTGAGCGCGCCTCTTTAAGCGTTTCTTTGTTGCTATAAATTGCCCTGCCATCCGCGCCAGCTTTTGCAACCGTGACCTCGCCATATTCAAGCGAGCCATACTCAAAGCGCTCGAGTAGGCAAGCGCACCTAAGCAGAGTGGACTTTCCGCCACCACTGGCGCCAATAATGCTTACTACCTCGCCTTTTTCGACCGACAGGTCAATGCCTTGGAGCACTTGCACATCTCCAAAACTCTTTTTAATGCCCGATAAAGAAACAACGCTCACGCCTAAATTCTCCTAACTAAAATAATCTAAGTAAAACTGGCCGCCACTAAACTGGCTGCTACGCACGTGTGTGTGTGCGAGTTGCGCTTCAATAATAATGGCGAACACCACGCGCGCCCCGCACACAAATTACTGCACATCAATCATGGTAATAGTCAAGCTTCTTTTCTACCCTGTGCAAGATAAATTCGATGACAAGGCAGCAAATCCAATAAATAAGAGCTGCTATTGCATATGGCAACATACTCACTTGGCTTGCTGCAATAGCTTGTGCCTGCGTAAACATCTCCATAATGCCAAGTACAAAGGCAAGAGAAGTGTCTTTTACCAAGGTGATAATTTCGTTTCCCATAGCAGGCAAAATACGCTTGATAACCTGAGGCAAAACGATGTGGAAAAACGTTTGTGCTCGCGAATACCCCAGCACTTGAGCTGCCTCGTATTGACCTTTAGGGATTGATTGAATGCCGCTTCTGTAAATTTCTGCAAAGTATGCAGCGTAGTTTAAGATAAAACCAATGGCGCATGCCCAAAACTTCCAGCCTGTGCCAAGCTGCAAGCCAAAAAGATAATAAGGACCATAAGCTAGAGCCATGAGCTGCAACATTAAAGGTGTTCCGCGCAAAATTGAAATGTAGAGGGTTGCAAGCCATGCAAGAGGCTTAAACTTGCTCATGCGGCAAAGCGCCACCACTATTCCTAGTGGCAGCGCTCCAATTAAAGTAATGACAAAAATTTGAGCAGTTAATGTAAGTCCTGAGCCCATCAAGCTCATCATGGTTGAAAATTGCATTAGTTTCCTTTATCTTTTTGTTTGCCTTATAAGTTTTTTTAAAAAACGACTGTGGTGTTCGTTAAACCCTTATTTGAGCTCCCAATTGTCAAAGCTTAGGCCGTACTCTGAATATTTCTCGCAGATTTTCTTTACAGTGCCGTCTGTGTACATCTCTTTTAAGGTGTCGGTTACCTTTTTGGCTAGCGCATCATTTCCCAGCTTAAAGCCTACAGCGTAGTTTTCTAGAGAGAGCACCTCGGTAATTTGAGCATACTTGTCAGGATTTTTTGCAGTTTGGTATTGGGCGATGGACAGATCGCATGCAACGGCGTCCACCTGACCAGAGTCAAGCTGCAAAAACGCATTGTCGTAATCTGAGATAGTCGTAGCTTTTCCACCAGCAAAAGTGTCTGCGATTGGCTTTTGGTCGCCTTCCAAAACATCTAGAGCTGCAGAATCTACTTGCGTTACAACGGTTTTGTTGGCCAGGTCGGTCAAACTAGTAATGCCAGAGCCAGCTTTTACAACCACGACTTGCTCGTTTTTCATGTATGGGTCGCTAAAAGTGTATTTGCCCTCTCTGCCTTCCATGGTAAATCCGTTCCAAATGCAATTAATAGAACCTTGTCCTAGCAGGGCATCTTTGGCATCCCAATCAATTGCTTCTGCCTGATATTCCCAGCCGTTGCGCTTGCAAACTTCTTGAGCTAAGTCAAGGTCAAAGCCTGTTTCTTTACCGTCATCGCCGATATAACCATATGGAGGATAAGAATTGTCAAAGCCTACGACCAGCGTTTTGATGTCGGCGCTATTATCTGAACTCGTAGTG
>CAVEKR010000232.1:1862-2493 GCA_963616365.1 Bacteroidaceae bacterium | reverse complement strand
ATGTATAAGTTCGCTTTTTCTTGCTTGCCGATACAAAAGACGCAACCTGTTATCTCGAACGATTGTGTCCATAAGCTCGTTTTCGCCATCAATAAAAGAGAAGCCGTCGAAACGGCTTCTTACTGCTAATGTATCTACTGCCTTTTGCGCCCAACCTACTGCAATTTCAGTTTTTTGCAAGTAAGGCGGGATTGATATTTTCAAGTCTTTTAGCCTGTTGTGCATGTTGTAGTAATTAACGCGCAAATTGTTTCGGTCAAGTTTTGCGCTCCAAACTTCAATGAGCTTATAGAGCATCTCTGTTTCTTCACCTGTTAGCCCTTGCGCGCCCATTATCTGAATTAGGTTCATAAGAGTTCTACCTTTCTTCCAGCTTTTCTCTTTGTTGTTTTTACCGCCCACAGTGCAAGCGCTGCAGCGTCTACAATCTCGCTATTTTCTCCACCAAAACCAAAGCCGCCGCCAATGCCAATTTTTCGCCTTGTTGCGCCCAAAACAGAAGCGTCTAGGGCTTTTTGTCCATCGTCTGCATAATGCGTTAGCTCTTTTTCGCGTACTGCATTAATGAACATTGAAGTGGCTGCTATAACATCATCGCCGCGCGGCATCATGGTTGCTTTTGGACTTACCC
>CAVEKR010000232.1:0-1852 GCA_963616365.1 Bacteroidaceae bacterium | reverse complement strand
ATCGACTGCAACCGCTGAAGTTTCGTCTTTACGCTGTGCAATCCAATCAACCAGCCATGAAATACCATGTGCGAGGCTTTCGTGTTTTATAAGCTCAACATGTGCTGCTTTGCCATCTGTTATTGCTCCTGCCAGTGCAACCTTTGCACCATCAGCAGAAAACTTAATTCCATATGCCAGCTTTTTATCTTCTTTACTCTGTTTTTCGCTTGTGCCGCAAGCAGACCACTCATTAGGAGCAATTAAAGCGTCTTCTGCTATTTGTGACCACCAGCTAAGACGTTCACGTGCAAAGCCATCAATGGAAGAGGAACTAAACTCATCTTCCACGGCGGTGTTACTTAACAGATAGCCTAGCGACGGGTTACATCTGCACCAAAGCTCGCGGTCGGATATATCTATATCGCACAGCCTGCTGCTGCCGCACCCCCACTCTAGCCACGTATGACGCTCTGCTTTGTCTAGCGCTTTTTGTCGCACACGTCCGAAAACATCGCCATCATCTGTTGCCGTTGGTGGTGTGCCAGTAAATATAATTTTTGCCTGTCCTTCTGGAGCAGCAGAGATAACGAACTGTATTGCCTCGTATTGGTTATCGTCTAAGCATTGTGCCTCATCACATATAACGATGTTGCTGCTAAAACCACGCAAGGCTTTGCCTGTGCGTGCGCTCATTTCTATCGAGCCGCCGTTATGTAAAAAGATACCTTGCTCGCCGTTGGTCTTACGTATTTTTTTAACCTCAGCAAACAAATCGGGATACATCGTTGGACTTTCAAAAAAATCAAGCAGGCGCTTGAAATGCATATTGCATGTTTTTACTTCATGCGCTGTGTGCAAAATTCTTGCACCGTGTATAACAGCAGCATATACCTCAAACATTTCAAGACAGCCGTTTTTGCCATTTTGTCGTGGCAGGTGCAAACCGTCTCGCGTTGATACGAAACGCCCGCACGCGTCTCGCGCAAGCCAAACATCTAAAACTAAGCGCTGCCACGGAAGAGGCTTTAAGCCGTACGCTTCAGCAATTTGTGCAGCCTGCTCGCCTTCGGTTGTAACATATTCAACGATAGCTTTAAGTGTCGGCTCTTGATTACCCAACAGCATGTTGTTTATTCCTTATGAAATGTATCATTGAATTGTTTGGGTTGTATTGCTGAGTAAACTCTTGCGTCTTTTCAAGCATTTGCGCCGCTGAAACATTAGGCGGTATGTGCTTATGTGTAACTTCTTCTGTAACTGTTTGCGAGCCGTCTGGATACGTTTTAACGGTCTTGCGGACTTCTTTATATTCATAACCTGTAGCTGCTTTTTTCAATGCATCTCTAATCTCTGTGTCCATAACGCCCCTTTAATTGATTGTATACCGTTCACCGTTAATATAAAATAACCCCTTGCAATATATCCCGTTCGCGGTATAATATATTTGTAAGTTCGAGATACGAAAGGGGGTGGTTAAGATGGAAGAACATATATCAGACTTGATTGTTGCTCTGATAGTAGCCATACTTTCAAAGGCTCTTGATGAAACAATCGAAGTCGTAAAGAAAAAGACTTCCAAGAGCGATAAACGCTCAAAGAAGCCTTAAAGTAAACGGGTGCTAGCCAATAGGTTGGCACCCAACCAAGCCACATTTTAACATGAAAGGAGCTAAAATGAGAACTGTAATTGTCGGCGTTATATCATTCATTGCATCGTTTACCTATTTTCGAGTATCGCGCCATATCAGAAACAACAAGGAGCAATAATGAAAACAGATGCACAGCGCAGAGCCAAAAACAAGTACGAACGCGAAAAGGTTAAGAGCATAGCAATTAAATTTTATCCAAAGCAACAAGACCAAGAAATGTA
>CAVEKR010000231.1:0-2505 GCA_963616365.1 Bacteroidaceae bacterium | reverse complement strand
GAACGCGAGCCACAAAAAGATGAGCCGCAAAAAGGCGAGCCCCAAAAAGACGAGCCCCAAAAAGACGAGCCCCAAAAAGACCCATGTGTCTTAGAAGTAGGCCCAGGTCTTGGAACACTTACTTGCGCTTTGCTTGAATATTCAAAGGTAATAAGCATAGAAAAAGACACAGACCTACTTGCCGCTTTGCATGAAAACACTGCTAAACATAGTGAGCGGGTGTTCGTCATCCAAAAAGACGCACTAAAAATTAATGAGACAGATATTGATAATGCTGCTAGGCAGATAGGCGCAGCTAGACCTGCGCATTTAATAGCAAATCTGCCTTATCAAATTGCAGCAACTTTAATTCTTGATTATTTTGAGCGCTTTGATTTTTTGCAAAGCATGACCGTTATGGTGCAAAAAGAGGTCGCAGACAGAATTGTTGCAGCTCCGAGCAGTAAAGACTATGGGGCATATTGTATAAAGCTGTCTTTTTATGCTAAGGTATGTGGGCGTTTTTTAGTCCCTGCGACTTGTTTTTTTCCTGCTCCGCGTGTGGAAAGTGCGGTTGTGCACTTAAAGCGCATTGATTGCGGCTATAATAAAGAGACTTGTAAATTTGCTGCTCAACTAGCCAATGCTGCGTTTGCTCAAAGAAGAAAAACTATTCGCAACTCAATGAAAAGCGCTTATGACGCAAGTTTAGTAGACAAACTTCTTGCAAGTTGCAATATTGACCCAAAACTTCGAGCAGAAACGTTATCGCCAGAAGTTTTCCTTGAGATGGCGCGCAAGAACGAGACAGCATACAAGAATACGCCAGCATGTAAAAGCTAGGCGTCATGAGGCGCGCACAAGAACAAAAACGTGGCAGCGCATAAAAATGCGCCAGCACTCAAACACCAAAACTAAACGGCGCACAAAAATACGCCAGCACGCAAAAACAAAAACTGAAAGGTAGATTATAGTGGCAGAAAAAGACGAAGCGCATCCATATTTAGAGTTAGCAGAACGCACATTTATGCTGATTGGAGACCCAGTCAAACATTCGCGCTCCCCGCAAATGCATAATGCGCTTTATCATCATTTGGCAGATACGTACCCCTATTTCAAAACTTGGAGCTACGAATCCATCTGCTGCAAAACTGAAGAAGAGGCGCTCGAGCAAATTGGTCTTGTGCGAGCAGGACATTATTGGGGCATGAACATTACCATGCCATACAAAAAAACAGCCATGCAGGCAGCTGATTATGTGGATGGACCTGCCGATGTGGCAGGCGGCGCCAACGTTTTGGTCAGAAAAGACCTTGAGTTGCACGCTTTTAATACAGATGGAGTGGGCGCCATTAACGCAATTGAGCGCATGAGCAATACGATTGTTGCAAAAAAGCACGTGTGCGTTTGCGGAACAGGACCCACCTCCATGGCGATTGCTTGTGCGGCTGCCAACAAAGGCGCAGCTGAGGTTGTTATTTTTTCTCGCGACATCAGAAAATCGCGCGCGGCGGCAGACAGAATTCGCTTGAGCTTGCCCACAAATTCCACGTCAATGGTCTATGGAGCAGATTATTCGCAAAGCTCAATCCATGTTCCAAAAACGGACGTCTTTATCGATGCAACTCCGCGCGGCATGAAGTCAGATGACGAGGCAATAGTGGACACAAACCTTTTTCATGAGGGTCAAATCGTGCTTGACGTTGTGTATGCTCACGGGCTTACGGCATTGATTGGCGGTGCCAGGCAAAATGGCGCGTTTTGCCTTGATGGACTTGAAATGCTTGTTGAACAAGCTGCGCTTTCTGTCGAAATTTGGACAGAAGCCATGGGCCTTAACATAGAAGTTTCAAGAGATGTTATGCGGGAGGCGGCTTGCAAGTAAAAAACTCGAAAAACAATAATTGCCCTGCTAGTGCCGCTGATTCTATTAAAGAGGATGGCGTGCCCCCCGCTGGCATTGCCAACCCTATTGACACTGCCACTTCCTTTAATGGCGAACACCCTGCTAGCAAAGAGCGCCTTATCGGCCCTGCTCAAGAGCGCAAATTACTGCTCATTATGTATTTGCTTGAGCAAAAAAGCGGTGCTAGCACTCAAAATATTTTTAATGACTTGTATAAGCCTTATCTTGAGGACACAAAAGATGAAAGCTCCGCAAATAGCCCAAGTATTCAAGAAGAGAGTAATAAGAAAAAAATTCGCAGGGATATTGATGCCTTAAAGGATTGGGGATTTTGCATTAAAAGGCTTAAGACCGAAGACAAAGATGGAACAAAAAGGGAAGTCTATCAGCTTGATTGGGAAACCATATCTGCAGCTCCGCTTGATTTTAAGGACGAACACCCCAGTAATTTAGCGGCAGGTTGGCAAAAACACTTTAACAATTTGCACGCTTGCGAGCAAAAGCGCGAGCAAGTGCAGCTAGACAACTTACAGACCTACGAGCAAGAGCAGCTAGACAGCCCACAGTCACACAAACAAGAAGACCTCGCTGGTTTTGTAAGGGCAATGTGTGCATCTTTT
>CAVEKR010000230.1:0-2513 GCA_963616365.1 Bacteroidaceae bacterium | reverse complement strand
GTCTAAGAAACCGCGTCGACAACGCATGGGCACAGGTTGACGTGCAGCTTCAGCGTCGCTTGGACTTGATCCCCAATTTGATTGAGACCGTCAAGGGCTACACGGATCACGAGGCAAAAACCCTGCAAAACGTAACCGAGGCTCGCGCCGCTTGCATGAGTGCTTCTACTCCAGAAGAGATAACTCAAGCATCAAACATGCTGGAAGGCACCCTCAAAACCCTGTTTGCCAACATGGAGGCATATCCTGACCTAAAGGCAAATCAGAACTACCTTGACTTGCAAGCCCAGCTCAGCGACACCGAGGACAAAATCAGCTACATGCGCCAGTCCTACAACGACACGGTCATGAACTACAACAACGCAATTCAGACCTTCCCAGGTTCTATTTTTGCTGGAATGTTCCACTTTGAGGCGCGTGTTTTGTTCGATGCGCAAGAGAGCGCCCAAGAGCCCCCTAAGGTGCAGTTTTAGTATGGGCAACACTACAATAAATATGGCGTGCCCCCCAGTGGCAAGCAGCGCAAATATTACAAGCGCTATAGCACAAAACGCCGCGCGCACTACAGCAAATGCTGCAAGTGGCGTGGCGTTCGTCACGCAAAAAACCGCACAAAATGCCACGATAAACGCCTTAATAAATCCCGCTTCAAACACCACACTCGCTCTAAAGTCTCTTTTGAAGAAAAGCGCTCTTGCGGTTCTTTTGTGCGCCTGCTTTGTCTTGGGCGTCATCTATATGCAGGCGTTTTGCTCTCAAGCACAGACAGTGCTAGGACAGGCGTTTTGTTCGCAAAAAGCATATGCTGCAAACTATAGCATCACAGCAGATGATATTGATGCAACGCTTGATAGCGCTGGCAATATATCTATTACAGAGACGCGCACTTATAAATTTGATATCCCATTTACGCTGGTAGGGCGCATTTTAGCCCCAAGTGGCAAGGGCGATGTGCAGGTTAGCTCTGTATCAATTCAAGCAAATGGAGGCTCACCGCAAGCCTTGAGCGAAGTTCCATTTCAGACAAGCTGGCGTGATTCTGGAGGACCTGGGCAGGCAAGCTATTCAATTGATAAGGCAAAAAATACAGTCTATACCTTTGGGGATTTTGACAATACGGTTTCTGTAACTTGGAATTATACCCTCACAAACGTTGTAACGCGTTATAACGATGTGGCAGAACTTTATTGGCAATTTATTGGCACCAATGAAGAAGTTGCAATCTCTAACGTAACTGCCACATTGCATCTTCCTAATAGCGCAGGTCAGACCATACAAGCTGGAGATAATGTTAGAGCTTGGGGTCATGGCGCATTAACGTCTAATGTTGCAATTTCTGATGTTGTTACCTACACCTGCGCAAAAGTTTCTTCTGGAGATTTTTCAGAAATGCGTGTGACTTTTCCTGCTCAATGGGCAGGTCAAGTGGCATCTAATTGCGTGCAAAATTCCGATGGTCTAAATTCCATTTTAGAGCAAGAAAAAAAATGGGCAGACGAGGCTAACTCTCAGCGCAACACTGCGCGTGTGCTGCAAAATGTGATTTTTTGGGTCTTTGCCATTTTTCCTCCTATTTTATTTATTCTTGCTTTCTTTGTTTTTTGGCGTTTTGGCAGGGAGCACAAGACAAAATTCCAAGGCAAGTATTGGAGAGATGTCCCAGCTAACGCAGTTGACCCTTGTGTTGTTGGGCGTATTTGTAGATGGAATAAGACCGATCCAGCAGACTTAACTGCCCAGCTCATGGACTTAACAGCTCGTGACGTTATTAGCTTAAAGCCGACTACAGAAACAAAAAAGAAGCTCTTAGGTGGAGAAAAAAGCACTGAGACCTTGGTTTTGACTTGGAATGACCCAGATAATTATGAGGGGCTATCTGAAATTGATAAGCAAACATTGCGCCTTATATTTAAAGAGTTAGCCAAGTCAAATTCTGTAACAGCAAATGGTCTAAAAGAAAAGATAAAATCAGATAGAGAAAGCGCAGCTCATTACCTGAAAAAATGGCAAGAAACTCTAACAGATTATGTCGATGCCATGAGTTATTTTGAGCAGCGCAGCAAATTTTTATTTGGCACATTTGCTATTTTGTCTACTTTTCTTCTTGTGGCTGTTGTAGTGCTGTTTTTCTTAGACCTTGCAGATGATAGTTATATTTCTTTCATGCCCATAGCTTTTGGCTCGGCATTTGTTTTTGGAATTGCTACTTTGATTTTGTCTTTCCAAATACGCAGACGCTCTGTTCAAGCTGCAGAAATTGCTGCAAAATCAAAGGCTTTAAAGAACTGGTTCAAAGACTTTACAAATCTAAAAGAATCAATACCAACAGATGTAAAGGTATGGGGTCGCTTGCTTGTGTATGCAAGTCTTTTTGGCGTAGCAAAAGAAGTGGTCAAATCCTTGCGCGTTGTAGCTCCTGACCTCTTTGAAGACGATTGGTTTGTGTGGTATCTTTGCTGGAGCACGCCTTATTATGGTCCAGGCCACTTTGATTTTGGAGAAAGCTTTAGTAG
>CAVEKR010000229.1:0-2522 GCA_963616365.1 Bacteroidaceae bacterium | reverse complement strand
ACTTTGGACACCGCAATAGAGATGCTTAAAGACCTATACAAGCTGCTCTATCTGGACGATGAGACCTATATTTGCCAATCGGTCGTGATTGGATATGGTGCAAAAATGATAAAGGCGGCTCTCAATTTGGACGCCGATGTTGTCGAGACGCTGGCGCATTTTCGCAGCGCATATGCTTATAGGCCAGATGTTAGCTTTGTGCTTGACATTGGCGGCCAAGACATGAAGGCTTTGTGGGTCAAAGACGGCCAGATTACAGATGCCGTCCTAAATGAGGCCTGTAGCAGCGGTTGCGGCTCTTTTATTGAAGGTTCGGCTCATTCTTTGCACATTTCCATGCAGCGATTTAACGATTATGCGCTCAACGCCAAAAACCCGATTGACCTGGGGACTCGCTGTACCGTGTTTATGTCGTCTAGGCTAAAGCACGCGCAAAAAGTGGGGACTTCTACAGATAACATCGCTGCTGGGATAGCGTATTCTGTTGTAAACAACGTGCTTAACAGGCTTATTGGAGATGCCCAACGCGAAAGCATGGGCGACGTGATAGTCGCTCAAGGCGGCGGTTTTAAATCCGATGCGGTGCTGCGCGCGTTTGAAAAGCTCACGCACAAGCAGGTCTACAGGCCAGATACTGCCCAGCTAATGGGGGCTATTGGGGCTGCGCTTATTGCGCGGGATGCTTGTGGGGGGCAAAACATCCGCAGCAAAATTATTAGCCCGCAGGATTTGGATGCGCTAAATCCAAAGCGTATCGGGCTTATTTGCGAGGGCTGTTCAAACGCGTGTAAGCTTGTCGCCATTGATTTTGGCGATAAGTTTTTTGTGAGTGGCAATAGGTGCGATAAGGGCGAACACCTTGCCAAAGACGCCATAAAGCGCAAAATTTCTGACGAGAAGGCGCGTCTTGAGGGCAAGCAAAATTCGAGCGCGGGCGCGCCGTTTAGTGCAAGTGCGCCTTTTGGATTTTCTCGCGTGGATGATTTTGACGACATGATGTTGAATAAAAACATCGACCCAAATGTGTTTTCGTTTAATAATGCTCCTAAAGTGGGAAGAAGTTCCAAGACAATAAAGCGGGCGAACACCACGCTGGCTGCAACGAGTGGGCGGGCGAACACCACAAAGGTTGGAGGCGCCACTCAGGCGGCAAGCGCCGCAAAGGTGGCAGATGCCACTAAGGTGGGAGGCGCCACACTGGCAGATGGGGCTAGGAGTGCCGCAATAAAAAATGAGGATAAAAGCGCTGCTAGTGCACCGATAAAAAATAGAGTTCCACAAAGTCGTTTTTCTCCTAATAGCACAAAACCGCATAATATCTTGTTGGAGCAGTTTAGGGAGCTTAGGAACTTTGAATCCAATGTTAAGAGAGTGAATTATCCAAATGTTCGCCTAGCTTTAATAACAGATTTTTTGGGCAACGAGCTGCGTCCGTTTTGGTTTAGCGTTTTTTCTTTTTTGGGCTTTCAAATTCTCAAGCCACCATCTATAAGCTGCGATTTTAAGGCAGCTGGGGTGAGCACGCAAAACCTATGCGTTCCTCTAAAAATAGCAAAAATGCGCTTGGATGCTTATATAGAGGCAGGGGCAAATTGCGTGTTTGCACCGCGTTTTAAAGAGGGCAATCTATGTGCTTTGGCGCATAAATTAAACGAAGAAGCTTTTAATACAGGCTCTGATAAATTTTTGGGCGTAAAAGTTTTAAGACCGCATTTGAGCTCTTTAGTTCCGAGCAAAATTTCGTACAATAAAGCAGATATCCAAGAGCTTACAAGCTCAATTATGCAATTAGCGTCAGATGATTCTCTGACTGAAAATCGCATACTAGATGCAGTTCGCGTTGCCTTGCAGGCGCAAGCAGAATTTGAACGAGTTTTGCTGCGCCATGCAAATAAGGCATTTTATGCTCTAAATTTTGATGACCAGCATGCAGTTGCAGTTGCTACATGTGCGCAAAGCTATAGCAAAGAGCTTCTAGAAGACTTTGCCAAAACGGCTCAAGAGATGGATCTTGCTGTGTTAACCTATTCGTCTTTGAATAGTTGTAAAGCAAAGTCCACACGCGGCAGCGCTGCTCACGACCCACGCCCGCTGGTTGAGATTACCAAAAAAGAAGTCATAACTCCAAAAGAATATGCAAGAGAATGTATAGAGCTATCCAAAAAGCAAAAGAACGTCAATGTTTTGGAGCTTAAGCCTGCTCAAGAGTTGTGTTTTCTGAGTGGCGGGGCTGGCGTTGATGATAATGGCGGCGGCGGCAATGACCAAAGCGCCATCACTTTAATAATGGAAGACCTTGTTTCTGAGAGTGGCAAAAACAAAGAAGATAGCTGCGCATACAACGCATTATTGCAGGCAAAAACCGTTGTTTTTGAAACAGAACAAAGTGCTGATGATAATAAAAGCGCCGCAAAGGATTCTATAGAAAGCGCCACAACAGCAAGCATAAAAGTAAGCGTAAAAGCTACCGATAGTAAAGAAGATAAAGACAGCGCAGATGAGAATAATAATGGATGTTGGAG
>CAVEKR010000228.1:0-2550 GCA_963616365.1 Bacteroidaceae bacterium | reverse complement strand
CAAACATCCTTTATTCAAGCCTTATACTCGCGCAGTTCTTTAATAGTAGCTTGCCTATCTTGAGCCTTAAAAACAGCGTTTCCTGCTACTAAAATGCTTGCTCCTGCTTCTAGCACAAGTGGTGCTGTTTGAGCATTTATTCCACCATCAACCTGTATTGGCGTTGATAAATTCTCGCGCTCAAGATAGGCTTTTAGCTGCCTAATTTTATCTGGCGTGCTCTCGATAAATTTCTGTCCAGAAAATCCAGGGTGTACGCTCATCATTAAAAACATATCCCAACTTGCTAAATCGACCTGCTCAATACATGAGACAGGTGTTTCTGGATTGAGTGCCATAGCTGCCTTTTTACCTTGTTTGTGTATAAGCTCAGCAGCTTCCTTGACCTGCTCTTTAAGTTTGGCGCACTCGAAGCTTTCAACATGAACTGTAACACTGTCTGCCCCTGCCTCTAAATACCAAGGCAGCTGTGTTAATGGATTGTCTATCATCAAATGCACATCAAGTGGCAAGTCAGTGTTCTTTTTTAGGGCAGCCACATGCCCTGGGCCTATGGTCAAATTAGGAACAAAATGCCCGTCCATTACATCAACATGCACCAAATCTGCTGACTTGATACTATCAAGCTCAGCTGCTAAATAAGCAAAATCTGCACTCAAAATAGATGGTGCAATTAAAACCTTGCTGCTCATTTTTGCTCCTCACCCTCATCCTCTGTTTTGTGAAAGCTGAATTTAGGCTCTGTACCTGCGATAATTCGCTTGATGTTGCCGCGATGTGCCCAGGTAACAAAAATCGCGATAATGCAGCCTAGCACAAATAAGGGGATGTTTCCCCACTCAAAGATGAGCGTTGCCACAGGAATCATCAAGGCTGCAACAATAGAACCTGCAGAAACGCGGCGCGTGAGGCCTGCCACGACCAAAAAGGACGCCAAAATTGTTGCAAGAACTGGCGGATATCCAACCAAAATAGTGCCAAGACCAGTAGAAATGCCCTTGCCGCCCTTAAAGTGCAGCCACGGGCTAAAGACGTGACCTGCAATTCCTGCGGTGATAGAAAGGGATAGCGCAAGGTCAACTTGCCAAGAAGTAGAAATTGCTATTGGCACAAATTCAAGCAAAATGCGGGTAATGCCGACTGCCAAAGCGCCTTTGAGCACATCTCCTGCAAAGGTTATAGCTGCAGCTTTTGCTCCAAAAAGGCGCGCCATATTTGTCATGCCGATTGAACCAGAACCACCTTGACGCGGGTCTTTTGAATACAAACACTTGCCAACAATGACGCCACAAGGAATGGAGCCGAGCAAAAACGACTCGCAAAAAATGACTATCAAAAATACGGCGTAAGGCATGTTGGTTTTCTTTTCTTGGTCGGCGTTTGATTTCTTGAGGCGGGCGGTTTCTTAGTCGGTTTCTTGGTCTGTCTCGTGGGCGGCTTTCCTAATCGGCGCTTTTTGAGCAGTTCAGCGCCCTTATTTCTTAGGGCAACCAGCCTTCTCAAACAGCGCCTTAGCTCAGTTCTTCTTCTTAAATTTAAGGCGAATGGGCGTACCAGTCAAATCAAAGTTTGCGCGCAATCTATTTTCTAGATAGCGCTCAAAGTTGACATCAATTATCTCTGGAAAGTTGGCAAAAAAGCAAAATTGCGGAGGGCAAGTTCCTGTTTGCGTTACATAGTTTATACGCAAGCGTTTTTTGCCTTTGACCACGGTGTGACCAAAATCGCGCATTTCTGTTACCAACCTGTTTAGGCGCGTGGTAGAAATTTGCACGTTATATGCAGCAAAAGCTGCATCGATTGCACCCCATATACGCTGCAAAGACCTTCCTGTTTTAGCAGAAATTGCAATCATGGGCGCCCATCCAACAAACCCTAGACCTTCTGCCACGTCTTCTCGCAGCTCATCACGCCTGTCTGGATTATCCACCAAGTCCCACTTATTGAGCAAAACCACCATGGCACAGCCCCTCTCAAGAGCTAGACCTGCCACACGCTGGTCTTGATCGGTGAGCCCCAACGTTGCATCCACCATAAGCAGCACAACTTGTGCCCTATCAATAGCCCTAAGCGAGCGAACAAAACCGTAGTATTCCACATCCTCATCTATCTGGGATTTTTTGCGAATGCCCGCCGTGTCAATAATTGTATAGCGCTTATTATCATGCTCAATTGTTGTGTCAATAGAATCTCTTGTTGTGCCTGCTACATCACTTACAATGGAGCGCGTTTTGCCCACCAACTTATTTGTCAAAGAGGATTTTCCTGCATTTGGTCTGCCAATAATTGCAACATCAATTGATTTTTCGGCGTGGTGTTCGCCATCACTTTGCAGCGCCTGTAGTGTGTCCGCACTTGGAAGCGCACCCTCGCCCGAAAGCTCGTCCGTACTTGGAAGCGCGCCCACTACAGCGTCAAGCAAATCCCCGCTTCCAATGCCGTGAGCTGCAGAAACAGGATAAGGGTCTCCCAACCCCAGCGAATAAAACTCCCAAAGCTCTTCTTGCCTAGAAGGATTATCCATTTTGTTTACTGCCAGCAAAACAGGAG
>CAVEKR010000227.1:1780-2563 GCA_963616365.1 Bacteroidaceae bacterium | reverse complement strand
CTGCTCGTCTTGTTTCTCCTGCTCAGCCTGACTATCTAAGCGCTCCTGCTCGGCGAACCCGCTTGTAAGCAGGCCGCGCGCGAAATTGCTTGTGCTAAGGCCGCGCTTTTTGGCTTCTTTTATGATGGTTTGCTTCATCGAAAACGGCATTTTTACGGACAAAGCCACAGCTCTTGTAGCCAGACAGGTAGGGCGACCACGCGTAACTCTGGTTATGTTTTCCCAGCCGCGAGGCCAGCCGCCCTCGTCGATGGCTTGACACCACGCGTCAAGCGTTTTGTCGCTGATAATGCTGCCATCTGAAGCTCTGAATTCAGTCATTTTGCCTCCTAGTTGGACTGCTAGTAACACGCCTACCAAAGCTGCGCACCTTGACCTTGCCGCCCCTCATCAAAGACCGCCGACTACCAGCACAATCCTTACCTGTTGAGAAAAAGCGCATACTCATCAAGCGCCTCTAGGAACTCCTCTGTCGGTGGCATTTTTGCATGTAAAACGCGCCAATCGCCCTGCGCGTCCTCGAGCGCCACCAGCTCAGCCTCGCGCCCATCAGGAATCATTCCTATGGCAATCCACACGGGCGGGTCGTTTTTGCCGTTTTTCTGGCGACATCTGACCAGCGTATCCCATGCAAAAGAAATGTCTCGCTCGTCCATTCCATGCCTCAGCGCATGTTCGTCAACAATCACGTTTCCCAAATCTGCCGTCCTTTTTGTTCGCGTTTTTGCAGCTAATCCGCTTTTGCAGCGTGCTCGTATTTTGCTAGCTCGCCATCTTTTTAAT
>CAVEKR010000227.1:0-1770 GCA_963616365.1 Bacteroidaceae bacterium | reverse complement strand
CTCAGCGCATGTTCGTCAACAATCACGTTTCCCAAATCTGCCGTCCTTTTTTGTAAGCCAATCTCTTATTAGTTCGTTCGCCTTTTTGATTGCCCGCATTTTACTAGCTCTTCTGCTGTTTCAGCTCGCTCGCCCTTTTACGCCCTTTTGCGTGGCAAAACTATTCCCCTTAGTGTAGCAAAAGCCAACACAAGTTGCAGCCAAATAATAACCTAAGCAATAACAAAGTCGCAATCACAATAATGGCGAACACCCTTGTGCTTTTAGTGGCGCGCCCTCACAGTCGCTGTAAATCAGTCTGAACGTTTGAACAATGGGGTCTGACACCTTTGCTCCTCATGCTCCTACCTGCAAGAACATTGGGGTCTCAAGAACATTGGGGTCTGACACCTTTGTTCCAAAAGCGAGCGTGGTGTTCGCCATACTCATCGCCACTAGCGTGTTCGCCAAACCGCGCACCGCGCCCTTAAGGCGCCTGCCATCAAATCACACGACGTCAACCACGCAAGTCCGCGACCGCCTAAAACAAATCGACCCTACCCAAGAACAAATCAATCGCATTGATGTGCCTCACGCCATCGCGCTGCTCAGTAAACCTGTCAAGGGTGATGATAACGCGCGGATAGGCATCTTTTATCTTCATGAAAGGCGCAAATTCGCGGGCGATAATCTTGTCTGTCGCCTCTTGAGTCTCTCCCTGTAAAGTATATGCTACCTGCACGTATGCGTACTCGTTGCGCCTGCTGCTTGCGGTATTGTCGCGCACAACGCTGCCGTTCACGCCGCTGCCATCGCGCGCAACGCCGCGTTCAGCACCACCGCCGCCGCCGCTCGCACCGCCGCCGCCGCCACCCCGCGTCCCACTCCCGCGCACGATAAAGTCGCACTCAAGGTTGCCGATTTTCCCGATGCTCACACGATATCCGCTGCTCAAAAGGTGAAGGTACACTAGATTTTCCAGCGACGGCCCGTACGACAAACGATTATCGGTGTTCATCGAAAAATAAATCGACAAATCCGCCAAGTAGAACTTCTGTTCGCGAGCGATTGCGCGCTTGCTTTTTAGGTCAAACCTGTTGCACTCATAAACGATTTTTGCCTTCTCGACGTCTGCGATGTATCGCCGAATAGTCTCTGGCTTAGCCTTAATCCCCTCTTCTGCCAGATTAGAGCACATGTTTTTCAAAGAATACGGCGCCGAATAATTATTAATCACATGCGCCTGCACCCTTTCAAACAGCGCAACATTATTAATTTTGTTTCTTGTTTTTACGTCCTTCTCAAAAATCTCGGCCACAATCCCTCTGGTGTAAAACTCGCGCGCGCCCTCGTCTGCAAACTCAAGACTTTTAGGAAAACCGCCGTTCACAATATAAGAATCAAATTCAGCAGCCATATCCGAATTTACGTCTAAGTTTACGTCTAAATTCGCATCTGAATTTACGCCCGAATTCGCGTCTGGGTTTGTGCCCAAATTCACGTCCGAATTCACGTCCAAGCCCCAAAATTTTTTCATCTCGATGTATTCCCTAAAATCAAGAGTAAAAATCTCAAAATTTAGATACCTGCCAGTCAGTTTAGTAGAAATTTCGCTGCTCAGCAGATACGAATTGGAGCCAGTAATAAACACAGAATGCCCCTCTTCTGCGTAAGCTTGGACGACCTCCTCAAAGCCGCGTACGTTTTGGACTTCGTCGATGAAGATAAATTTCTTTTTGAGGGTTGAGTCGAGAGTTGGGCTTTCGCTGCCCAGACTGAGAGCTTGAGAGC
>CAVEKR010000226.1:0-2594 GCA_963616365.1 Bacteroidaceae bacterium | reverse complement strand
GTGCGCATCCGTTGTCAAGACCGCAAGCATGGTAGCCATGTTGGGCTGTATCATACCAGAACCTTTGCACATGCCGCCAATGCGATAGGTCTGTCCGCCCGCGCAAAACTCAACAGCGCACTCTTTGGGGTGAGTATCTGTTGTCATGATGGCACAAGCTGCCCCATGGGCGTGCTCAGCAGAAGAGCCCAGTTCTTTAGCTAGAGCTGGCAAACCGTCTATGTAGGGGTCCGTTGGCAGCTCAACACCAATAACACCAGTTGAAGCCACAAAGACCTCGCGACTTTGCAAGTCAAGCGTTTTAGCGGTTATATCAGCTGCAAAGTGCGCTGCATCTATGCCGACAGAGCCAGTGGCTGCATTGGCGTTTGCAGAATTTAAGATGATTGCACGCGCATGACCCGTTTTTGCGACCTCTCGCGATACTTGAACTGGGGCTGCACAAAAAACGTTTTGAGTAAAAACAGCAGCAGCGCTTGTTTGTGAACTTTCAGAGACAACCAAAGCAGCATCTTTTTTCTCAGGGTTTTTTCTAAAGCCCACATGCAAACCAGCAGCTAAAAAGCCTTGTGGAGCACAAATGCCGCCTTCTATATAATTATATTTAACTTCTTTCACGCATATATTCCTTAGACCTCGGTCAGCACGCCTTTTTCGTCTTGCACATAATTGACGCGAACCTCACCATCTTCTGCAGCGCCAGTACCTTTGCCAGTTACAAGCATTTGTGTATCTCTAGCTATCATCAGCTCCTCGTTAGTAGGAACTACCAGCAATTTTACCTTGGAGCGTTTGTCAGAGATGATGCGCTCTTCGCCTTCAACTTTATTAGCAGAATAATCAATGATTATACCTAAAGCTTCCATGCCGCCTAAAATCATTCGTCGCATGCGCTCGCAGTGTTCACCAATACCACCAGCAAAGGATATGGCATCCACGCCGCCCATGATGGCAATATATGAGCCAATCATCTTTTTAACGCTATGAGCATACATGTCATATGCAAGGGTCGCACGCTTGTGACCTGCGATTGTTGCGGCCTTTATCACGCGCAAATCATTTGAAAGACCAGAAATTCCCAAAAGACCAGATTCTCTATTCATGGTCTCGTTAATTTCTGCGGGAGTGTAACCTTCAAGCTCCATCAAATATGTAACAATGGCAGGGTCAATATCTCCGCAGCGTGTGCCCATCATAACACCGCCCAAAGGAGTAAATCCCATAGAGGTATCCACACTCATGCCGTGATCAATTGCAGTCAAAGAACAGCCGTTTCCAAGATGGCAAGTAATTATTTTTAGGTCCTCGACATTTTTTTCGAGCAACTCTGCCGTGCGGCGAGCAATATATCTATGCGAGGTTCCATGAGCCCCGTACCTGCGAATATTAAAGCGCTCGTAAAATTCATACGGCAAAGCGTACATGTAAGCGTACGGTTGCATGCTTTGATGAAACGCCGTATCAAAAACAACCGAATGCGGCACATCTCCCATCAACTCCATGCAGGCATCAATGCAGGCAAGAGCAGGAGGATTATGAAGCGGCGCCAGCTCGGAGCAAAGCTCGATGTCATGGATTACGCTCTCATCAACAAGCACGGACTCGCTAAATTTTTCTCCGCCATGAACAATGCGGTGTCCAACAGCGTCAATCTCATCCAAACTCGATAGACTAGCAGGGCTTCCATCAACCAGCGCCTCAATCACAGCACGCATGGCGTCTAAGTGCCTATCCATCGGCAGCTCGGTAGTTTTATAGCCGTCTCCTTGCCAAGACTTGATAAAAGAGCCAGGCTCGCCAATCTTCTCGCACAAGCCCTTAGCAATGACGACCTCGCCATTCATATCGATTACCTGGTATTTCAGCGAGGAGCTACCCGCATTTACCACTAAAATTTTCACTTCTCGCCTCCTTGCGCTTTCTTGTATCTTTTGTATGGCGAACGCCTTGGTACATTTAACACTTTATTCTTGCGGAAACATTCCTTCTGGCATTTGTTTTCCGCCACAAACATGAATATGCATGTGCTTTACTGTTTGAGATGCATGGTCTCCTGTATTGATAATCAGGCGAAATCCACTGTCTTTGACACCTGTGATTTCTGCCACTTTTACAGCCGCATCAAAAAGATGCCCTTTGAGATCTGTTGGAACATCATCTGCAATGGATGCATAATGATCTTTTGGAACAACAAGAACATGGACAGGTGTTTGTGGGCTTGTGTCTTTAAAAGCTGCACAAAGATCATCCTCATAGACAATCTCTGTTGGAATTTCTCCATTTGCAAGCTTGCAAAATATGCAATCCTTATCTTGCATGAACGTGTCCTTTCGCCATAATTCTGTCTTAAATCTTGTACATGCGTAAAGGCATGTACACCCCTGCGCATGCGTGTAAAACACAGCCACTAAATTTGAAAGTTTAGCTAGCATTCAACACGCAATTTATGCAGGTAACCTAAAATGTTACCACATTTTTTGGCAAAAAAGACATCTTCAAACAAATACGCACACAAGTTTAATATAGGTTGGTTGCAGATGTAAGTAAAACACTGCAAAGCTAAACGCAACAGTTGCGTTTTCTCTTGCAGTTTC
>CAVEKR010000225.1:0-2594 GCA_963616365.1 Bacteroidaceae bacterium | reverse complement strand
CTATTGTCTCAAACAGTTCTTTTTGGTCTTTTCTTTCAAGCTCTTTTTCAAGAACCTCTTGGCACATACAAGCTGCAGCGACTTCAAAGTTTCCAAGCTCTTTAGCCTTTTCTTTTTCGTTTATGTATAAAAGCCCTAAAAAGCGCTGGATAATATCTGTATTTTCTTGAGAAAGCGAAGAGTTTAAAACATAAGCTGCAACATTGCAATCAAAAAGTGAACTAGTAATATCTTTTTGGGATATTTTTTGAGCCAAAAGTTGACGCAGGTCATCGCCTGTTTTATTGCAAGCAAAAGCGCACTCGCGCAATGTGTGTTTTATCTCAAAACCAGTTAATTTTCCATCACGCAAAATTTGCTCTACCAGCTCCCAGCTTTTATCTAGAGGGGTCTCTACAATCCCTGCTCCATCGCTTATTAAAAGTTTTTGGTCGCTATCAAATAGACTTACGCTTTCTTCTTTGCTCAAAGCGATAGCCAAAAAACTCCCACTTTTAATGGCGTGTTCAACATAAGTTTTGGCATCGCTTGCCACATGATAGCTAAGTTTTGGCTGCATAGCTGCGTATCCGCTGCTAGAAGTGCCTGCTCCTTGCGCGCCCGCACCAGTAACTCCTACGCCGCCAGCCCCCGTGGTGTTCGCCAAACTCGCGCCACCACTAGCCCCAACACCGCCGCCGCTCAAAGCACCAGCGCCGCCCGCGGCAGCACCCGCAACGCCCGCATTAGCAGCGCCAGCCACGCCACCAACAGCCCCAGCCCCCACAAGCGCCAGCAGCCTTTTTAAGTGCCTACTAAATTGCAGCGAATTAAACGCGGCACAAACCTTCTCAACATCAAAATCAGGAAACTTTGCCTTATCCAAGTCAAGCTCAAAATCAAGGTCACACACAATGGTTGCAATTTTTTTGGACAAAAACGCCAGCTCTTTATTGTTGATGACGTTTTCTTGCAGCTTGCCCTTAAGCTCAGAGGTGTGCTCGTATAAGCCCTGCATAGAGCCGTATTTTTGAAGGAGCTCCGTTGCTCTTTTTGCACCAACACCAGGAACTCCAGGAATATTGTCCGAACTATCCCCCATCAGCCCCAAATAATCTGGAATTTGCGCAGGACCTATGCCGTATTTATCCTCGACGCCTTGCGCGTCATAAATCACGACATCGCTAATTCCCTTTTTTGTATTGACCACAAAAGTCAAATCCGTAACCAGCTGACAAGCGTCTTTATCACCTGTAACAAGCAGCGTTTTATTGCCAGATGCCTCATTTCTTGCAGCGATAGTGCCTAAAATGTCATCGCCTTCCCAACCAGGAACTTTTACAACAGGCACATTCATGGCGTCAAGCAAGTTCTCTGCCAGCGGAAACTGAATACGCAAAGCGTCATCCATAGGCTTTCTTTGAGCCTTATATTGCTCAAGCGCCTCAATCCTAAACTTTGGTTTGCCCGCGTCAAAAGCGCAGACCAGCGCGTCAGGGCGCATGTCCTCAATAAATTTAAGCAGCATCGACATAAAGCCAAAAACCGCGTTAGTAGGCGTTCCATCTGCGGTATTCATAGGCGCCTGCACAGCGTGATACGCCCTGTGCATCAAAGAATTTCCATCTATAACAGCAATCGTACGCATGAAAAACACCTTTCTAATTTTTATGGCGAACACCCTGTTAGCAAAGCAAAACTTTAAGCAATATTTAATAGGCGCATAGCTGCAGGAATATAAATAATCAAACCCACAACTACAGACATAATCGCCAATACCAAAACAGCTCCTGCCATCACATCTTTTGCTTTGCCAATTAAAGGATCATAGTCTGTGCATACTTTATCACATAAAGCCTCTAGTGCAGTGTTAATAAGTTCGGCAGCAAAAACTAGGGCAATACAGATAATTACAATAATCCAGTCATATTTATTTACCTGCAAAACTGCACAAGCTATCAAGGCCAGACAAGCAAAAATAAGATGAATCTTCATGTGGAGCTCGCTTGCAAAGGTGCGCCCAATACCTAAAAACGCCACCTTAAAACTGTGAGCTTGAGTTTGCTTTTTTACTTTTTTCTCCATTGCCGCATCCTTGTTTTAATGTCTTCTACCTGCAAAGTTCCTTATTTGAAAAGCTATCTATTTGAAGAGCCGCTTAGAGCTGCCTAAAGCCGCCTGTTTGAAAAACCGCCTATTCAAAAGCCACCTAAGCCTGCTTAAAGCTGCTCAGGATTTCTTGCTCTTTTTGCTGCATAACTTTTCTATCGTCTTCTGTCATATGGTCATAGCCCAATAAATGCAAAATAGAGTGAACCAACATCAAAGAAAGTTCCTCTTCAAATGTGGTATTGAACTCATGACGCTGCTCATCTATTATTGCAGGACAAATTACTACATCTCCAAGCTCAAGGGTTTCAAAAGCACCACTATCAGGTTCTATAGCCTCTTCTTTGGAAGGAGAACTTGGAGCGCCCGTGGGGTGTTCGCCATTATCAAAAGCCGCATGAAGCATACCATCATCAGAACCCGCAGGGTGTTCGTCATCTAAATTAATGCGCTGAAATTTTTTGAGGTCGTCAAGGCTTTCTATATCGCAAGGAAAAGATAAGACA
>CAVEKR010000224.1:0-2614 GCA_963616365.1 Bacteroidaceae bacterium | reverse complement strand
GGGTCGCACGCTCCTTGCTCAAACAGTCCTCGCTCCAAAAAAGCCCTGCTAAAGCAGGGTTTTTTGTCGCTGCGGAACTCGCCGGAGCGCACGCCCCCTCGCCTTATAGGCAGCGCGCTAAGCTCGTGTGGTGTTCGCCATGCTATTTATCTTCATAAACAGGAATCTCGCAGGTGACTTCTTCGTCTAGGTGACCGTCGTAGATAAAATACTTTGTCTCTTTTGCGATTTTGCCTGATAAAAGCAGGATTAAGATGATGTTTGGAATTGCCATGAGGGCGTTTCCGATGTCGCAAACGGTCCAGACCACATCGCCCACACCAACGGCACCAAGTATTCCTACCAGCACGTATATGATTTGATAGGGGAGAACCGCGTGTTTTCCAAAGAGAAAGGTAACGCATCTTCCGCCGTAGTAGCTCCAGCCTAAAATTGTCGAATAAGCAAAGCTTATCATGCCTAAAATGAGGATTGGCGTGCCTACGTAGGGGATTGTCGCAAAGGCGATATTTGCAAGCTGAGCTCCTTGTTCTAGGTTGCCAGCCGTTGCAATCTCTGGATGCGCAAGCATGGTGGAGACCAAGACCAGCCCTGTCATCAGGCAAATAACGACCGTTGACCAAAAAGTGCCTGTTGAGGCTATGAGGCTTTGGCGAGCAGGATTTTTTGACGCCGCGGCCGCTGCCACAATCGGGGCAGTTCCAAGACCTGATTCGTTGGAAAAAAGACCGCGAGCGCAGCCATATTGCAAAGCCACAATCATGCCAGAGCCAAGCGCTCCGCCAAAAGCGGCCTTTGCAGTAAACGCGCACTCCAAGATAAGAGAGATTGTCTCTCCCAAAAAGCTTGCGTTGCAAACCAAAATGATAAGGCAGCCGACCGTATAAAGAACAGCCATAATAGGCACCAAAAATTCACAAATCTTAGCGATGGATTTAACGCCGCCAAAAATGACCAACGCCACACACAGGGCAATTACCACGCCGACTATCCAAGTTGGCAGGTCAGGAAAGTTGTGGCAGATAATTTCTGTCATAGCGCTTGATTGGACCGCAGAACCTGTTCCAAGCGTTGCAATGGCGGCAAAAAACGCAAAACACACAGCTCCAAGGGTTGCCCACCATGGCGTTTTGCCGTCCTCTTTATTAAAAGCGCGCTTCCATGCATACATGGCGCCGCCAATCATCTCTCCGCGGTGGTCTTTGACGCGATACTTTATAGAGGCATAGACCTCGGTGTATTTAGTGGCAATGCCAAAAACGCCTGTCAGCCACATCCAAAAAACGGCGCCAGGCCCGCCAGAAATAATGGCGGTTGCCACGCCGACAATGGAGCCCGTGCCAATAGTGCCTGCTAGAGCCGTTACCAGCGCGCCAAAATTCGAGACGTCGCCTTCTGCTCCCTCGTCTTTGGCAAGAGACATTTTGATGGCTTTTCCAATTTTTCGCTGAATGCCGCGCGTGCGCACGGTCAAGTATAGATGTGTGCCCAAAAGCACAATAATCATGGGAGGCCCCCACAAAAAGGCATCTATTGAATCAAGTAAAGTTATAATATCCATGACGAGAAACTTTAGCATAAAATTTATGCAAATACCAAGAAAGGCGAAAATGAATACTAAAAATTTATATGACGAAAATTTGCATGGCGAACACCACGGTGGGAATGGCGAGTTAGGTATTGATAGTGAGCGAGCTGCTCATAATGGCGAACACCACGGGGCGAATGATAAGCTAGGCGCTCATAATGGCGAACACCTCGGTGGAAACGGCGTGCAGCGCAGCGCAAGCAGTGAGGCATTTAGTTTAAGTGCTGAGCAGCTAAAAAAGAAAGAAGAGCTCGAAGCGCAATTGGCGCAGCTAGAAAAAGTGGCAGTTGCGTTTTCTGGGGGAGTAGATTCTACTTTAGTGTTATATGAAGCAATTCAAGTGCTAGGCGCTAAAAACGTCCTTGCTTTAACAGGGGATACTCAAGCTATGCCTAGACGAGAGCTTGAGCAAACAAAAAACTTATGTGAGCGTTTTGGCGTTGAGCAGATTATTTTCAAAACGCAAGAAATGCAAATTGAAGGCTTTAAGAATAATCCAGAAAATAGATGCTATCTATGCAAAAGTTCCATGCTAGATACACTTGATTGTGAGGCTTCTAAACGCGGCTTTACTCAAATAATAGATGGTTCTAATGCAGATGATGCAAATCATTTTAGACCAGGTAGTGTTGCCGTTAAAGAACATAAGGTTAAAAGTCCCCTTGCGGCTAGCAATTTTTCAAAGCAAGATGTTAGAGATGTTTCTCTGGCTTTGGGGATGCCAACTTGGAATAAACCATCTTTTTCTTGCCTTTATACGCGTTTTGAATATGGAGCCGTACTAGATGATGCGCTACTTAAAAATGTCGAAAAGCTTGAAGGTCTCTTGCTTGACCTAGGGTTTTATAGCCCTAGGGTGCGCATACACAAAACTGAAGCCAAAAAAATCATTGCTCGTATTGAAGTTGAACAAGAAAATTTTGCCAAAATACTTGCAGCTGATGTTCGTGAACAAATAATTTCTGCTTGCAAGACGTGTGGTCTCAACCATATATGTTTTGATCTAGAAGGTTTTAGGTCTGGGAG
>CAVEKR010000223.1:0-2634 GCA_963616365.1 Bacteroidaceae bacterium | reverse complement strand
GCCTACTTTTTTCTGCGAGGACTTTTATTAGCACCGAGACTTTTGCACAGTTAGGCGGTCTGCATCCATCTTCGCGCCTTGTTCGTAAGCATATAAAAAAAGCACGTTTTAGCTATGTTTTTTTGCAACATGGTGTTATGTATATGATTCCTTTAGGTAATGCAAAAAGGGGAGCTATTTTTTCTTCAGCTGATTCAAACGGAACATGGCGCGTCGTTGTTTCTTCTGAGTTAGAAAAACAGCATTTTGTGCAGCTTGGAGGCTATAAACCAAAAGAGCTATATGTTTGCGGTCTGCCAAAATATGATGCCAATAAATGGGATACCTGCGCAGATCTAATAGCCATTATGCCCACTTGGCGCCCTTGGGAAATAGGCGATGTACGTATTAACCTTACTGCAAGCAAATATTATAAAATGCTACTTAAGATTTTTAACGCAGTACCTGAGCAGCTAAAAGATAAGGTGCGTATTTTAATCCACCCGAGTTTTCAAGAGCTCGTGCTCGCCTCAAACTCTCCACTAAAGCCCTACATGGTAGTAGATACACCATACGATGAGGTCTTACAGCATGTCAAGTTATTAATTACTGATTATTCTTCCATTTCATACGATGCGTTTTATAGAGGCGCAAATGTTATTTTTGATTGGGAAGAGCTTGACGAATGCATGCAGGCTTATGGTCAAGGTACGCATTTAATGCTCACGCCAGACTTGGCGTTTGGTGATATTTATTATGGCGAACACCCCACTGATAGAGATGGCGCGCAAATCCCTAGTGCTCAAAATAATGGCGAACACCCCAGCGGCACTTCTGTAAATAATGGCGAACACCACGCGACAAATAATGGCGTGCCCCCCGCCACAAACAATGATGAACACCCCACGCATGACCAACCGTGTTCGCCACCTTCAACATCTAATTTGAGCGCGCTCATAGAAAAAGGCTATTTTGAGAAGCAAAATCCTGAGTACATAAAACGTTACCGCCAAATAGTCAATTTTCATGACGGCAAAAACACTGATCGACTTATGGAAATGATGCACAAAGATGGGATAATATGAAAAACAATAGGCAAAAAGGGCGAGCTCGGCTGCATTGGCACTATAGGAGTTTGTTTTGGCATTTTCTTTTAATTGCAGCATGTTATATTTGGGGCTTACCAATTGTTTTTGTTATTATAGATAGCATTGTTCTTTTGGTTTTACTTGCTTAGAAAATGCTAGCTTGACAACTGCAAATAAGGGGGAAAACTCTTTTGAAGAATAATCACATTACATGCCGCGATATTGGCTGGTATACGCTCGTTTTTGCCGTGTGTACGCTTTGTGTCTATGCGGTGCTCCCGCTTTCTGGATATAGCATTGTGACGGTAGGCGATGGTTGGAATCAACATGTGAAAGCACTTGCTTATTATGGAATGTGGTTGCGCGACCTTGTTCTGTCGCTTTTGCGCGGGGACGGTGTGCCATCTTTTGGTCTATCCATCGGTTATGGAACGGATGTGCTTGGCTCACTTCATTATGAGGTAATAGGAGATCCGCTCGCGCTCCTTGCAGTATTTGTCCCAGCTTCTTATGCTTATATCTTGTATTCGATACTTATTTTTGTGCGACTTTATCTTGTGGGGCTTGCTTTTCTAATCTTTACTAAGCAAACTGTCTCTTGCTCGCGAACAGCGCTGCTTATTGGCGTTATGATTTATATTTTTTGTGCATTTGGTCTGTATGCTAGCTTTGCTGATCCATTCTTTCTTAATCCAATGATTTGCTTGCCAATTGTGCTTTTAGGACTTGAGCATTTGTTTGCTAGGCGTGATCCACTTCTTTTTATTGCAGGCGTTGCGCTTTCATGCATTATGAATTTTTATTTTGCATACATGATTGCTCTTGCTGTTTTGATATATCTAGTATGGCGTCTTGCCTGTAGATTTAAAACGCGACGTTTGCGCGGGACTGCAGCAGACCTTGGGCGAGTTGTTGGCTCAGGTGCACTCGGTATCATGGTCTCAGCTTGTATCCTTGTGCCCGTTGCTTTATTTTTCTTTCAAGGAGCACGTCAGTCCATACCAGTAGAAATAAATTTGTTCTATGATTTTGATTATTACGCAAAATTGCCAGCTAGTTTCCTTTCTGCGAGAGTTATACAAAGCGGATGGTCGCCTTTTGCGCTAGGTCCTCTTTTTCTGATTGCACTTTTCTCTCTTTTTCTCTCTTCTGGACAAAAGCAGCGCAAAGAAAATAGGAAAATTCAGATTCTTGCCTGTATTTTGATTATATTGGTCTTATTTCCTGTTTTTGCATATGCCTTTAATGGATTTTCTCGACCTCAAAACCGTTGGGTGTGGGTATTTGCTTTGTTTGCTGCATGGCTTGTTTCGCGACAATGGGATACTATAGTTACTGGTGCTCGTGTAAAATTGCGGAGCATGTGTATTTTTGTTGTATTGATATATATGCTTGCGATTTTTTTGTTTTTGTGGGCAAATGATTTCAAGTGTTCGCAAGATGAAGCCATGGAACTTTTTTCACTTGTCCCAGGATTTATTCTTTCTTTGGTGGTGTTATTTTTATTTTCGCGCTCAAGTGGTCTGCCACATAAAAGGTTGTTATGTTCTTATCGCGTTGCAACATG
>CAVEKR010000222.1:0-2642 GCA_963616365.1 Bacteroidaceae bacterium | reverse complement strand
GCGAATTTTTGAAATTAGAAAGGACGTCAAAATATGACTGCAAAAGAAATTAGATTTGGAGCTGATGCTCGTGCTAAATTGGCGCGCGGTGCATCTAAGCTGGCAGATGCCGTAAAAGTTACGCTTGGACCTAAGGGTCGCTATGTTGCTTGCGAGCGCAGCTTTGGCTCTCCACTTATTAGTAATGACGGTGTAACGGTTGCTAAAGAGGTTGAACTTAAAGATAAGGTCGAGAACATGGGGGCTCAGCTTATCCGCGAGGCCGCTGTTAAGACCAATGACGTTGCAGGTGATGGTACAACAACTGCTACTTTGCTTGCAGATGTTATGGTTAAAGAGGGCTTGAAAAATGTTACCGCAGGTGCTAACCCTCTTGCAATTCGTACTGGTATAAATAGGGCTGTTGAGGCTTTGGTAGAAAAGGTCAAAAAAGATTCTACACAGGTCAAAGGCTTTGATCAGGTCAAAAATGTTGGCACAATTTCTGCTGGCGACCCTCAAATTGGGGAGAAGATTGCTGATGCTATGGAAAAGGTCGGCAAAGACGGCGTTATTACTGTTGAAGATTCCAACACCTTTGGCATTGACATTGATGTTGTAGAAGGTATGGAGTTTGATAAAGGTTATCTTAGCCCTTATATGGCAACAAATGATGACCGTACAGTCGCTGAGCTGCAAAACCCTTATATCTTGATTACTGATCAAAAGATCTCAAGCATTCAAGATATTTTGCCTTTGCTTGAGACTATCATGCAAAACTCAAAGTCTTTGCTCATTATTGCAGAAGATGTAGAAGGCGAGGCTTTGGCTACTTTGGTGCTTAATCGCATCCGTGGCATTTTGAATGTTGTTGCTGTTAAAGCTCCTGGTTTTGGTGATAGACGCAAGCGCATGTTAGAAGACATTGCAACCTTGACTGGCGCTCAACCAATCATGGAAGAGCTTGGTGTTTCTTTATCTGATGCAAGTCTTGAAATGCTTGGCAGTGCTAAGTCTATCAAGGTTACAAAAGATGCCACAACTATTGTTGATGGTGCTGGCAAAAAGTCAGATATTAAAGAGCGCGTCAAGCAAATTGAGGCTGAAATTGAAGCCACAACCAGCGACTTTGACCGTGAGAAACTCCAAGAGCGCAAAGCTAAACTTTCTGGTGGCGTTGCTGTTATTAAAGTTGGTGCTGCTACAGAAGCTGAGCTTAAAGAGACAAAAAGCCGCATAGACGATGCCTTGCAGGCAACTCATGCTGCTGTTGAAGAAGGCATTATTGCTGGTGGTGGTGCTGCTTTGATTGATGCTATGGGCGTTCTTGATAAAGTAGAGACTAACTTTGATGATGAAAAAGTTGGCGTTGAAATTGTTCGCCGCGCATGTGAGGCTCCAATGCGTGCAATTGCAGAAAATTCTGGTTTTGAAGGTTCTGTGGTTGTTGACAAGGTCAAAAACTCCAAGACAGGTTATGGTCTAAACGCTGCTACTGGCGAATACGGCAAGATGCTTGATATGGGTGTTATTGATCCTGTTAAAGTTGTTCGCTCTGCTTTGCAAAACGCTGCTTCTGTGGCAACTATGTTGCTTATTACTGCTGCAACTATTTCAGATGAACCTGAGGATGCAGAAAAAGAAGCTGCTGCACAGGCTGCTGCTGCCATGGCTGGCGGCGGAGGTATGATGTAGTTTTTTGCTGCCTGCTGCTTGCTGCGTGCGGCTGTGGTTGGCGAGCGTTTGTGGCGCGCGTGCTGCTTACGGGGCGCGCTTATGCTAGCGGACGCGGTATGTGCGCGCGGTATGTGCGCGTGGCGTGCATGCAGTGTGCTTTATAGTGCGCCGTTGCCTGCCAAAAGTTGCGCGTTTGAAGAATTTTGAAATTTCTTGAAAATTTCTCTTTACACGCAAGCAGTTTTTAGGTATCATACCTTTTACTGTGTTTTTGCACAGCTTGCAATTTTTGCAAACGGGGTGTTAGCTCAGCTGGTTAGAGCGCTGGCCTGTCACGCCAGAGGTCGAGGGTTCAAGTCCCTTACATCCCGCCATTTGTTAACTCAAAGGCTCTAGTGGGACTTTCCACTAGAGCCTTTTTTCTTATAACGCAAGAAGGAGAAACGCGTAATGGAATATAAATTGGCTAATGGCGGCGTTATCACCGATGAAGAAATTGAGCGCGAGTGCAAAGAATACGAGAGCGGAGCTTGGACAGGAAGTTTAGTAATAAAAAGGATTGGGTATATGGAGTTTTCTACTATAGAAGAAATGCGCAAGTATTATGCGCAAGACCAATTTGCAAACAAGTGCTTGAATGCACAGATTGATGATTATGATTTTGAGACAGGTATAGCGCGTGTGAGCATGGATCTTGATGACAGACACCATAATGCGCTTGGAGGCGTTATGGGTGGCGTATTATTTGCGCTGGCAGATTATGCTTTGGCGATTGCTTGTAACACAAATCAGCCAAACTCGGTGTCAGTAGATCATAGCATTTCTTTTCTGAAGGCAGCCAAGGGCACACACCTAATTGCAACAGCTAGACCAGAGCGCTTAGGCAGACGCCTTGCTTTTTTTAGTGTGGATATTCATGACGAATTAGATACATATATTTCTCACATGTCAGCAACGGTGTGTAGGGTTTAATATATATGTATGAA
>CAVEKR010000221.1:0-2667 GCA_963616365.1 Bacteroidaceae bacterium | reverse complement strand
TTTATCACCATTGCGCTAGGTCTTGGAATTATATCGCTGGTCGTGCTTGCCATCATAGCCCCACTAGGTGCACTTTTGCTGGATTTTGCCTGCTCAATCTCTGGCGTGTGCGCATGGCTTGTGCACTTTATGGCAGACCTGCCGCTTGCATGTATTCCACTTGATGCGCAAGCCCCTCTGCTCAGCGCTTGTTTAGTCGTTTTGCTCATTTTGCTGTGGGTTTTTTGGCCACTCCCTAAAGACAATGACTATCTTAGCAGCTCTAGTATGGCGAACACCACACTAGCTTGTGGGCAGTGCTGGGCGGGTGTTTCTGATGCTGGAGGTTCTAGTGATGGGGGCGGTGTTGGCGGGGGCGCTGGAGGCGCTGGTGTTGTTGGGGGTGCTGCTGCCTCCGTTGACATTGGGGGCGTTACTGCCTCCGCTGCTGCTGGGGGCGTTTCTGCTCCCGCCTGACAAGGCGTTTTCGTGGCAAAAAACAAGGGACAAGTTTGAGCATTCCCAAAAACGCTTTTCAAGGTCGCGGATTATTGTTGCTTTTTGCATTGGGTTTCCTGTGCTTGCTTTGATTTTTTATGGTATGGGCGGCACTCAAGTAATTAGCAGTGTTGTTGGCATAAATCCTGGAGTATCTGCACAAGTTGTTATGCTTGATGTAGGGCAGGGGGATTCCATGCTGCTAAAAGACAAGGATACAGCTGTGCTTATTGACACAGGAGAAAAATCAGATGTGCTTGCACGCGCATTGGCGCGGCATGCCATAACGCATTTGAATGCCATATTCATTACGCACAAAGACGCTGATCATGCAGGGGCGCTTTCTGGTATTACTGGCATTGTGGCAGTTGATAATGTCTATATTCATGCAGACCTGCTTAATTTTGATGGAGAAAGTAGCGTGCTTGAGGCTGCTCGCAGGGCAACCGCTGGTAAGGGCGCCTGTGGTGTTCGCCCGCAAAATATTTGTAGAATCGGTTCTTTTGAACTAAAAGTTATAGGTCCAGAAAATGGAGGTGAAAGTGATAACGAAGATAGCTTGCAATTTTTGATTAGCTATGATGCAGATGGCGATGGGAAAGCAGAGGCGCGTGGGTTTAGCAGCGGAGATGCTGAATCAGAAGAAATTAGCAAAAGCGTTTCTGAGATAGGGAGCGTGGATTTTGTAAAAGTGCCTCATCACGGAAGCAAAGGAGGTTTTGATGAAGAAGAGTTAAATATTTTGAAGCCTAAAATAGCTCTCATTAGTGTGGGAGCGGATAATAAATATGGACATCCTACAAAGCAAATGCTTGAACTGCTAGAAAGTGCGCATGTAAACATTTTTAGAACAGATGAAAATGGGGATATCGCTTTGAGTTTTTCTGAAGAAAAAATTGATGTTGCGGTGCAGAAAAAGGCTGCTTAAGAGCTTTATAGCTTTTTTTGAGAGCGCGTTTGGGAGCGTTCAATTAAAAGCTGCTGTCGTTTGGGTTGGTATTTAAGCTGCTGCGTTTAGGGCGTTATGGGTGTTGTGCATAAAAACTCTATGAGTTCAAGGTGTTTAAAAATGCTAAAATTGACTTGAAAACTTCTTTGGCAAATAGATTTTTGAAAGCGTATTTTATAAGCATGGCAACATCAAATGATTCTTCTAAAAAAGCAGATACATCAACTGTGGGCTCTCAAGCGGGTTCTGACGCAAGCGCTCAAGAAGGCGCTCAAGCAGCAGGAGCGGCAGGAATGGCAGGGCTCTTACCAGCATATTTAGCAGTTGGAGAAGACGCTTTAAAGCAGCAACATGTAATCGAGAGGCTTCGCAAGCGCATTGCAGCTTTAGGAGACCTTTCTTTAAACGAGAATACTTTTTCTGCTGAACAAGCCCAAGCTACAGAGATTATAAGTGCTTGTAATACCATGCCTTTTTTGAGCGAGTGCAGATTGGTTTTTGTAAAAGATGCTCAAAAGCTTGATAAGAGCGCTTCTGAGGCAATTATCAAATATTTGGATAATCCATGTGATTCAACAGTGCTTTTGCTTAGTGCTAAGACCCTAAAAAAGACAACTCGTCTTTATAAGGCGTTTGCGCGTTTGGATAAAAAGTCAATTATTGAATGTGGCGCTAAGACAAAACGAGATCTTCCTAGCTATATTCGCAATCTTGCAACAGGGTATGAGAGCAGCATTTCTGCACAAGCTGCAAGTGAGCTTCTTGCTAGAAAAGGAGAAGACACAGTTTGTTTGGATGCAGAGGTCAAAAAGCTTGTATCAATTGTTGGCAAGGGCAAAACCATTGAGATCTCAGATGTTAAACGCTATTGCGCGCGCACTAGCGAGGTCAAACCTTGGGAGCTTGCAGATGCGCTAGCCAATAAGGATTCAAAGCAGGCTTTTGTGCTGCTCTCTCTCATGCCTTCTCAGTCTTTATTTGGGCTTTTGCCCTTGTGCATGAAGCGTATTCGAGAGATGATTAGGGTCAAAGACCTAGGAAAAAATCCTTCAACTGCGGCAATCGCTCAAATGTTGGGAAAGCCAGAGTGGATGGTTAAAAACTATCCTGCTCAATGCTCAAACTTTACTTTAGCGCAGCTTACTGATATTTTAATTGAGGCATGCGAGCTTGAGCAAAAGATGAAGTCAGGGTTTGACCAGCAAAAAGCTTTTGAGCTGTGGCTGGGTAGGGCTTGTATG
>CAVEKR010000220.1:0-2711 GCA_963616365.1 Bacteroidaceae bacterium | reverse complement strand
AGTATGGCGTGCTCCGCTGTTTAGTTTGGCGAACACGCTGCTAGTTTCTAAGTGCAACACCGCGTTTGGTGTGTGGGGGCACGTTACCTTTTTGCCAAAACAGCCGTGGTGTTCGCCACCATTATTGCTAGAACAAGTGTGGTGTTCGCCATTATTGCTCCTACGCAATTTATTGTTTCCCCGCTTGTTCATAAGCTTGAAAACTTCTTGAAACAATTCTATTTTAGGATAATTATAGTTTCGTTTTGTAAAGTATTTTCGTGAAGTATTTATGCGCAAAATTTCTACGGATGACGCGCAGCACTTCCGCAGACGACATCCCAAAACTTGCGAGGCGCGGATACCCCAAGCCAATAAACGGCACGGATACCCAAGCCCGCAAACAACACAAACTTCAAGGAAAGGTGAAAAGCTATGGGACGCATTGACGAAGAATTTGGAACGCTTGTTTTTAACGAACATGCCATGCAAGAGCGCCTGCCAAAGGCCACTTATAAGGTGCTGGCAAAGACTATTAACGAGGGCGTGCCGCTGGATTTAGAGGTGGCAAATGTTGTGGCGCATGCCATGAAGGAATGGGCAATTGATAATGGCGCCACCCATTATACGCATTGGTTTCAGCCGCTAACTGGCATAACTTCAGAAAAGCACGACGCGTTTTTGGACCCTCAAGCTGACGGTCAGGCCATCATGACTTTTTCTGGCAAAGAGCTTATTCAAGGTGAGCCAGATGCGTCTTCTTTTCCATCTGGTGGTATTCGTGCTACTTTTGAGGCGCGCGGATACACCGCATGGGATCCTACCAGCTATGCTTTTATCAAAGACGAGGTGCTTTGTATTCCAACGGCATTTTGTTCTTATACTGGAGAGGCGCTTGATAAAAAGACGCCGTTGCTAAGGTCTATGTCTGCAATTTCTCATGAGGCAGTAAAGACGCTGAAGTATTTTGGCATTGATGTTCCGCGTGTGGCAACAACTGTGGGTGCTGAGCAGGAATATTTCTTGATTAAAGAAGAAGATTACGCCAAGCGTCAAGACCTTATTTTGACAGGTCGCACCCTTTTTGGAGCCCATCCTTGCAAAGGTCAAGAGCTTGAAGAGCACTATTTTGGTGCAATCAGACCAACAGTCAATAAGTTTATGAAAGAGCTTGACGATGCCTTGTGGAAGCTGGGCATTCCTGCAAAAACCAAGCATAATGAGGTCGCTCCAGCGCAGCACGAGCTGGCTCCTGTTTTTTCAATTTCTAATCAGGCAATAGATCAAAACTTGCTCACCATGGAGTTGATGAAGACTATCGCTAGCCATTATGGTTTGGTCTGCTTGCAGCACGAAAAGCCATTTGAAGGCATTAATGGCGGCGGTAAGCACAACAATTGGTCCATCGCTACAGATGACATGAACCTGCTTGACCCTGGCAAAACTCCAATGGGCAATTTGCGCTTCTTGGTCTTTTTAACTGCAACTATCAAGGCAGTGGACGATTACCAAGACTTGCTGCGCGCCTCTGTGGCAAGCGCTGGAAATGACCACCGCTTGGGTGCAAACGAGGCACCACCTGCTGTTATCTCAATTTTCTTGGGCGATGAGCTGGGCAAAGTTGTTGAGGCTTTGATCAACGGTCAAGACTACACAAGTGCAGAAGATGCCTATATGGACCTAGGCGTAGAGACGCTGCCTAACTTCTTGATTGATAACACTGACAGAAACCGCACGTCACCGTTTGCATTTACTGGAAACAAGTTTGAGTTCCGTATGCCAGGAAGCCAGGTCAACCTTTCTGATTGCAATACCGTCTTAAACACCGCCGTTGCAAAGTCTTTGCGCGAGTTTAACAAGGCAGTCGATGGCAAAAAGGACTTTGAGCAGGCTGCTTTTGCTTGGGTCAGAAAGACCTTGACGGCGCACCAAAACATCATCTTTAACGGAGATGGCTATGCTGACGAATGGCTTGACGAGGCAAAACGCAGAGGTCTTTTGAATTTGGCATCCACAGTGGATGCGGTCCCTACTTTGATTGAGAAGAAAAACGTTGACCTTTTTGAAGAGTTTGGCGTGCTGTCCAAAGTCGAGGTAGAAAGCCGCTGCGAGGTCAAGCTGGAGCAATATTGCAAGTTGCTAAACATCGAGGCGCGCACCATGAGTCACATGACGCGCCGCAAGATTGGTCCTGCCGTTACCAAATGCGCTGATAAGGTCGCCAAGACAATCATCGACAAGAAGTCTGCCGTTGCAACCATCAAGCCTACCGCAGAAGAAAACCTGCTCAAAGAGATAAACGACGGCTGCAACAAGATTTACGAGCGCGTCGATGAGGTCGATGCGGCGCTGGACAAGGCTCACAAAGAAGACGATATCTTCAAGAAGTCGCGCATTTACCACGACGAGGTCCTGGCAGCCATGGAGCACTTGCGCGAGGTCTGCGACCAGATGGAAAACGTCTGCTCAACCGACTCTTGGCCAATCCCTACCTACAACAAAATCCTGTTTTATTGCTAGGGTTTTGGTTTGGCTGCTCGTTTAGCTAGGCTCGCTTGCGATTTTTATGGCGAACACCACAGTCGTTTTGAGCTTTCAGGTGGCGAACACCATGCTGACTTGTTGGCTTGTTTTGCGGGTGAACACCACGCCCGCTTTAAGCTTGTCTACATGCGAATTTTTAAGGGTGAGGGTGGTACGCTCCTTGCTCAAACAGTCCTCGCTCCAAAAAA
>CAVEKR010000219.1:0-2730 GCA_963616365.1 Bacteroidaceae bacterium | reverse complement strand
CTAAAGCAGGGTTTTTTGTCGCTGCGGAACTCGCCGGAGCGCACGCCCGCTCTTTATATACCTGGCATATATACCTACTATTTCAAGCAAAAAGCTCCACGCAAAATGCATGGAGCTTTTTACTAGTGGGGGCACTCCCCCTTACCTTTGCAAGCGGGGTGTTCGCCCGCCCCTTTGCCTATTTAAAGCGTTTATTTGCTGGCGGCTCTGATGGCTGCTTCTACCTGCTCAGAGATGGCGCCAACGCCACCAAAGATGTATCCGCCTACAATGTTTGCCTTGTACTTGCCAATAACTCTTTGGATGTTGTAGGTCTTGCTGTACTTGGTGTTGGTGTCTGCCAAGATGAGCACGGAGTTTTGCTTGCCAGCAAGGAGCGCCACACCAGCTAAGGCGTCTTGATAAGCATCGCCGCGGGCTACGCCAACATGGCTTACTTCCATGCCGTTTGCCAAACAGAACTCTGCAGCCAAAGTACTTGTATCATAGCAAGATTTGCCTGGAAGGCGTGTGGTGTTCGGCAATTTAGAATCCGTATCTAAAGATACCGCTAGATTGCCTCCAACTATGATGCTTCTAGTAAAGCCGTCTTTGTTGATGGTTGAAACAACGCTGCTACGCACCTTTGTTGACTTTAGGTCGGTGAGCAAAATTGGCG
The DNA here is from genome assembly GCA_963616365.1 of Bacteroidaceae bacterium. GTDB lineage: Bacteria > Actinomycetota > Coriobacteriia > Coriobacteriales > QAMH01 > CAVAWX01. The sequence goes on along the minus strand of CAVEKR010000219.1, from coordinate 2,072 downwards.
CGTGCTTTGCATAGGAGTAAGGAGCAATGGATAGCGCGTCTTGGAATGAAAGTGAGGTTGCCACTATTGCGTCTTGGCTCCAGCCGCCTGCGATTGTTTTGCCGTACTTGTAAATCTCAAGTGCAGTAGAAGCTGCTGTTCCGCCACCTTTGCGGATGACTTGATTTAGGCTGCTCATGGCTTTGAGCTGCTGCTCAACATTGGCAGAAACTGCCTCTGTTTGACCAACTATGAGCACGTTTTTGACCTGCTTGTCAATGAGGAGCTGCTTGGTTACAGCAGAAAGCGAGGTCGGGTCTGTCATCATGATAGGAGCCTCGAGCAGACCTGCAATGCCAGATGCGCTCAAAGCGTCATGATAGCTCTTGTTGGTAGCAATGATTGCCCAGCTTGTGCTGTCCCAGCCCTCGTCCACGATTGCCTTCATGGTGGTTAGCGCTGTGTTTCCTGCAAGGCGCTTCCAGGTGGTCTCTGTATCCTTTTTGATGATGATAAAGGTTGTCTGGAGTGTTCCACTGTATTTACCTATACCAATAATTGTTACAGTCGCTGTTCCTGGCTCTATGTTATCTTTCCATTCAACACTAAAGTCTGTTCCTTCTACCAGCACGTTTCCGCTCTTATCTTTAACGGTAAGCGGTGGAGTGATGGCAGAACCTGTCTCTTTTTGGTCAGGAATTGCCTCTATTGTGCCATGGTTTAGGTCGTAATCCACAATCTTGAAGTTCTTTGTGATTGTGCCAGCGTATCCGCCAATGCCTTTGATGGTGGCAGTGGCAATGCCGACCTCTATGTTGTTTTCCCAAGTGACAGTGTAGTCTGTGCCTTTTTCAAGTGGCTTGCCATCAAGAACAACGTTTAGGTCTGGGGTAATCTCTAAGCCAGTGTATTGCTGATCTGGAATGTCATCAACTGTTGCCTCTCCGATGTTTGTCTTGATGCTAAAGGTTTGGGTTACCTCGCCAGAATATTGACCAATGCCTTTGATTGTTACTTTTGCTGTGTCAATGCCTGGGTCTGTGTTGTTTTCATACCCAATAAGCTCATAGTCTTTGCCCAGCTCTAGTATGTTGCCGTTTTTGTCTTTTACAACAATCTCTGGTGTGATTGGCTGACCTGTGTATGGTTGATCTTCTATTGGGTCAATTGTACCGCCCTCTGTTAGGTCTGGGTATTGAGGGATAATCTTGAAGGTCTGCTCTGCTGTTCCAGAATAGCTGCCCTTGCCTTTGATGACGATGGTTGCTGTTCCTGGTTTTGTGTTGTCTTTGAACTCGACTATCTCATAGTCTTTATCTTTTTCTAGGACGTTGCCATTTTTGTCAGTAACCTTGACAGGGTCTGGTTTTGCAGGAAGCCCGTCTTGTTCTGGATAGTCGTTCATGGTGATTGTGCCTATAGAAATATCTGGATATTGGGGCAAAATATTGAATGAGGTCTCTAGAGTACCGCTGTATTGACCTGTGCCTTTAATGACGACCGTTGCAACGCCTGGCTTAACATTGTTGCTAAACTCTACAATGTAGTCTGTACCTTTGGTCAAGACCTCTCCAGCCTTGTTTTTGACAATAAGCTCTGGCTCAATTGCTTTGCCTGTTTCTGTTTTATCAGGAATAGCCTCTACGCTGCCATGACCCAAATCATAGTCAACAATCTTGAAGGTCTTTGTGATTGTGCCAGTATATGCACCAGTGCCTTTAATAATGGCAGTGGCAGTTCCAGCCTCTATATTGTCTTTCCATTCGATTGTATAGTCTCCATTGTCATAATCAAGGGTTTTGCCGCCAAGTGTAACAGTGATGTCTGAGTAGGGCTCAACAGCGTTACCTGTGTATTTTTGATCTGGAATGTCATCTACTGTTGCATCGTCAATGCTTGTTTTAATGCTAAATGTCTGGCTAATCTCTCCTGAATATTGGCCAATACCTTTAATTGTTACTTTTGCTGTGTTAATGCCAGGCTCTATGTTGTTCTCATACCCAATAAGCTCATAATCTTTGCCCAGCTCTAGTATGTTGCCATTTTTGTCTTTTACAACAAACTCTGGTGTGATTGCCTGACCTGTGTATGCT
>CAVEKR010000218.1:0-2732 GCA_963616365.1 Bacteroidaceae bacterium | reverse complement strand
GTCTTCTTTAAAGTAAGTTGCGGCCAAATTCTTACGCGCACTACTTAACAAAGAATGTGCCTTACGCTTAAGCGCTGGCTTTAACTTTTTAGAGAAGATACGCGCAGCAAACGCATAACGCTTTGACAGCGCGAGCATCACATGCTCAAAAAAGCTCAAATCCAAATGTGCATCGAATATATATGTTGGTATCAAGTCACCTAGCTGCGCGACCATCTCTTTAGCAACCAGCATACTCTGAGCGGCAACTAGGACACATGCTTTTGAGTTTTGTTGACCCTGCATTCCCTCATGCTCTGTACCAGCTTTAAGCATAGCTTTACTTTTGTCTGTATTTGCATCAAAAGCACCTGCGGCTCGCAGACGCTCAATATCACGCAAGAGTAGTTCTTTACTGGCACGGTTGTTTAACGATGTAACAACATAGCAAATCATAATTTCACAAGCTCCCTTTATCAATTACATTTTATTGCGTTTTAATTTATCGCATTTTACTTTATTGCATTTTGCGCACACATTAAATCAAACCATCTGCATATATTAAATCAAACCGTCTGCACGTATTAAATCAAGCCATCTGCGCGCTTTAAATCAAACCATCGGCACGCATAAAATCCATGAGCCTGTCTGTGTTTTTACCATCATGAAAGCTTACAATCTGCTCATAGCGACGTATATATTTTTCACTTTGATCTGTTGTATAGGCTCTCTCAATCATAGCGCGCAAAGTAGGTTTAGCACAAGAGTTGGCACTGCCACTGGGGTGTTCGCCATAATAAATCTCACCAAACGCCAAGTCTTGCGTAAGCATTAAATGCGTGCCTTGACCATAGGCTTGCATGCATTCGTCAAGCTCTTCCCAATCAAAAATAACGTTTGCGCCCCGATAAAACGCATCAAATGATATGGACGAATAATCGGTTATCAATAACTTTACTTGACGCAGCACCTCGTCATAAGACATATCGCCTGTCATATAGGGCACAAGCGGTGAGCTCGATTCAAGAGCATATTTTTGAAAACGCGGATGCACAAGCAGACGCAGCTTTCTGCGCAAATGCTCTGGCACTGCCTCGCATATCCCCGTCAAAAAGCGATGGTAGTTTGTCTGAGTAAAATCCACGCGCGCTGCGCCTTCTTCCCAAGGACGCCAAGTTGGCATAACGGCAATTAAGTCTGCGCATATATCCCAAGTATTGGCATCATATTTTGGCAAACCGCACACATAGAGCTGCTCAGGCTTGAAGCCGCCCAATTGCACAAAATGTTCTTTTTCCAACTCAGAAGAAACCACAACGCGATGCAGACCCTTTGAGCTAGTCGAAGCAAAAAAAATCCTACTCCCGCTACCGAGCGTTATCATGTACATGACGCCATGCTGCAAAAAAACATAGTTATAACGTGCACTTTTCATGTGACGACGCACAAGACGTGAAGATGAATCCATACCAATCAAGTGCGAAAGCGCCTCAGTTCCAATAAAAGTTTTACCAGAAAAAATAAGATGATAATACTCAAACGAGCAGCGACGCACAATTTGACTTTGGTAGGTTGGCTTGATTTTATTGGCATCAATCTCGCGTTTTAACACATCTTTATCTAAAACAAAACGCGCCTGTTTATTGCCATCATCTATTAAGCGTTCATAGACATGACGGGCACTTTCTTCATAGCGAGAAGAAAACTTTTCCCACAGCACTATTTTGCGACGGATTGGCTGAAGCTTAGATAATGCCCACGCAAGGCGTATGCGGCGACGCACAGCTGGCGTATCTGAAATATCAGTTGCGCGTGATACAAGCTGGCAAAAATTAGCATCACTTTGACAAAGAAAACAAGTGATGTCGCTATTTTTATCTATCAGGATTTTGCCCACGCGCCCCGTACCACGTTTGCCAAAGTCGCGCCAAGTATAACGAAGCGCAGACGCCCCAGCATAATTGTTTTGGGCGTGGCTAGCTTGGGCGTGGCTGGTTTGGGCGTAGTTGGTTTGAGCGTGGCTATTTTGGATGTGGCTATTTATGGAATATCGCAGGTAGAGCTTGGTATCAGGAGGCAAAGAATTTGCTTTATCTGGGCTTAAAGTAAAAGAAAATGACCAGCGGTAATTTGTAGCGGCGGATTTTTGCTTATCAGAAAGCTCTTTGTTTGTAACGGCGGATTTCTGCTTATCAGAAAGCTCCTCATAAAACAAAACAAGCCCTTCTGCTGTTTCTAGCTGCAAACTTTTTACATCTAAAGTGCTGGCGTTTTTGCTCAACTTGATAGTGCCACTAAAACAAAAATTGCCATTTTCTATGTGCGCATGAACTTTGCCAAGAGTTGCCGTTATTACATCATCAAAAACACTCATGCGTGCTTCTTTATCAAGGTGAACCTCATCAATGCTACAGCCCTTTATTTGATTTGCTCTAAATTGCAAAAGACGCTCAGCTTGTTTTATGGCGAACACCTCAGCAAGCTTGCCATCATGCAATAAAACGCTTGTAGGCATTTTGACAGCTGAGAGCACGTGCACAAGATATTCGTTGTGAGCTTCTAGAAAAATAAGCTCGTCATTGTTTGTTGGTATGTTTGAGCTGGTGCTTCTTGATACATCCTTTGAGTTGGCGTCTCTCAATACATCCGCGCCGTCTTGCCCTACATCTGCGGCATTTTGAGGCGCATCCGCGCCATCTTGTTTTAAGCTGGCAAAAATTTTTTCTGCCTCGCGCTTGAGTGTCTTTTTTAAA
>CAVEKR010000217.1:1591-2746 GCA_963616365.1 Bacteroidaceae bacterium | reverse complement strand
TACCTCAAAGCCTTTTTCTAGCGCATCAGCACCAATCAGATTGGAATTTGGATGGTATAAAACAGTGTAATCTTGAGCAGAAATTGCAAACATATAGCCACTTTGACCAATGGTGATATTTTTAAGCACCGCCTCTGTTGAACTTGAATCTTTTATCCATTGATTTAGCTCATCGGCGCTTTGTTCAATAACAACCATGGTGTTATTGACTATGCGGGCAGAATAATATCTATCGTGCCAATCTTCAGAATCCAAGTCAACCATAACCGCTTCTGAGGGTTTTTTAGTGTCGAACACCGTGCGCAATCGGTTATAGCGATTATAGGTAAAGTCTGCTTTTGTCTCTTGAGCGGTCGCAATAATTTTGCCGCTTTTTTCAACAATCATGATATTATCAACATCTAGCAGGTCTTTGTACTCAAGCATCTTTGAATTGCTTGCCTCATAGTCTGCCTTATTGTTTGCAATAAAAGCAACACTTTCTGCCTTTGATTGATATAGAGCATCATATGTTTTAATGTTTTGGTCGCTTTCTTCAGAAGCAGTTTTGAGCAGGTCAGGAAGGGATTCGGCTTCTTGTGTCATTTCTTGGGTATAGCTTTCTAGAGAAAGATTGTTTTGCATTGCAGAAACACAAACGCCCATAACAACCATTCCTACCACCAAAATGGCAACAAGAATCGCTACTTTTATCTTTAGCCTCTTAGACATCGGCGCGGTCTTGGGTAAAGGTGCTGCTTCAGCTTCGGGCGCTGCTGTGGACGATGGCGCGGGCTCTGCTGGTTGAGGCGCTGGTGCTGCTCCAGGCGCGGACGCTGTTTCAGGCGTAGTTGTTGCTGACATGTTTTATCTCCTATAATCCTCTTTGCGCTTATATAATCTTTTTGCTGCTTTTTGGCGATTTTCTAGTCGCTTTTGCAATCCTTTAGGCGCTTTTTAGTCCCACTTATCAATCAAGCTGGCAATTGTTCCATCATCTAGCATGGATTGAATTGTCTCAGATACAGATGAAGATAGCGCAGAATCCTTTTGAGTTGCCACCCCGTAATTTTGGGTTTGACCAGCGTAATCTAGGAACTTGCGATTATCAAGCATGAAGGTTTTTGCTATTGCCTCATCCAAGCAAATGGCATCAACTTTTCCAACCTCTAGTGC
>CAVEKR010000217.1:0-1581 GCA_963616365.1 Bacteroidaceae bacterium | reverse complement strand
TGCGACAGCTCCTCATAAGAAGCAAATTGCAAAAGATGAAAAGTGTCAAATTGCACATCGGTGTTATCATCGTTTGCAGAAATTGGTTGCCCGTTTGTTTTTCCTTCAGTGGTTAGTTGAGAAACAAGCTGTGGCGCTGTGTTTGCCCCTGACATTGTTGCTATTGTTTTGTCTTTTAGCTGGTCAATGCTATCAATCATGGAACTTTTTTCTACCATAAACACCGTGCGGTCTTCATAATAGCTAGGCGAAAAATCAAAGTTTTTCTTTCGAGAATCAGTGATTGAATAACACGCGATAAGACAATCGACATCGCCATTTTGAAGCAAATCTTTACGGTCATCAGGCAAGACAGTAGAAAACTCAACGTCCTTGTAACCCAGGCGATTTGCCATTTTCTCGGCAATGTCAATTTCTAAACCATAATATTTGTTGGTCTCGCTATTAAAATAGCCAAACCCCATCACATCGCTTCGCACGCCAACGCGCAAAGTGCTGCTATTTGTGGGAGTATTGCCAGTTCCGCACCCCCATAAGCCAAAAATCGAAACCGCCGCAAATACAGCGGCAATAAAAACGCCAAATATCTTTTTGCAAAGCTGTGCCATGTTTAATCCCTTATTTTCGCTTTTGTTTTGCCCATCAAAAACATTACCGATAATTATAATTCAAAACATCTAGCACACGAACCAAAATAATGGCGAACACCACACGGGCGTTCGCCATTGTGATAAATATGGCGCAGCCCCCATTTTTTTCCTAAAGCAGACGCCATGAGAGCTTTGTTATAGCATCATTGCGGACTTTAGAAGGATAAGACAAAAATTCCTTAAAAGCTTTTTCCATTAACAGGTTTTCTTTGATTGAAAAAGATTCCGTTTTGTTTACAATTGCAAACCCGCTGCCACATACTTGAAGCTCACTGCTAGAGGTCTCACGATTGGAAAGTGTACGCTTAGCTAAAACAGTAGAAATTGGTCGCCCGTTTTCCACTTTTTCTTTTATCCAATCATGTATGAAAGAAAACTCAGCTTCGATACATGAAACCCCCTCTTGATTAATCTCACACTCATTAAGCAAGTGCTTGAGATGCTCATAGTTAAAAGACTCTAGGTCACGGTAGTATTTTGTCGCACAAAAAATAGCAAATAATAAATCAAGTTCAGCATCACTATAATCATTACAAACACCTAGTTTATCTTTTTTATCTTTGACAATCTTACCATCGGCAGTCTTAATGTAGCGTTTTAGGTTTTTATCATCGTATTTTACTGCGCACATATACTTAAACGTATCTTCAACAAGTTCCTTTTTAGAACCATAGCTGCTGTTCTGCGCTTCTGCCTCAGCTAGGGCGTCTCTAATCACGCGAGCCCAAAAGCCTTTGTGATCTGGATTGCACTCTGCCTTTTTTGGGAAAACACGAGGAGCACTCAGCTCTTTTTCTTTAATTTTAAAAGCCAAGGCATCGCCGTCAAGAATTATGTTTACAAGTTTACCTGTTTGAGGATCTTTAAGCACTTCTCTCCAGATTTCTTTATAAAATAAGGAGTTAAATAGTTGAGGAGCATATCGTGTGCC